>DASPHQ010000786.1:0-6584 GCA_035629595.1 Urbifossiella sp.
CCCATCCCCGCCGCCCCGAGTTCGTTCGCCACCAGCCCGGTGATCGCCACCAGCGCGACCAGCAGAATGACCGAGGCCGGGGCGAGGACGACCGCGCCGACCCGTGCCAGCGGCCGGCCGGCATCGGCCCCGAGCTCCCCCAGCGCGTCCCCCGGGTCCGCCGGCCGCACACCGTAGCGGTCGCGCAGCCGGGCGGCGAGCCGGATCAGTCCGAGGCACGCGACCGCCGCCGCGGCCGCCAGCGGGACCGCCCGCCAGTCGAACACTCGGACCCCCGGATTCTGGAGTTGGCCAACGGCCATTCCCAGCGGGACGGCCACGCACGCCGCAAGCCCGAGCCGGGCGAAGACCGCGAGGAGGACGACCGCCATCGTCCGCGGCATGTCCCCGACGAGGGTGCGGCGGACCCGCCCGGCGGCCCGGCCGATCGCTTCGACGACGAACGCCCCGGCGATCAGGTGGAACCCGACCAGCAGCCCGGCGGCGACGGGGCTGGTGTGGCGGACGGCCTGGACCGCCCCCCAATCCGGGACGAGGTCGAGGGCGTCGGCGGCGCGGAGGAGGTGGGCCACGGCGAACGCCGCCCAGGCTCCCGGGCCGGCGCCGGGCGGGGCGTCGAAGTGGCCGGGGCCGAGGAGTGCGTGGGCGGCCGGGAAGGCGGCCGCGTACACCCCCAGCGCGAGGCCCACATAGACGGCCCGTGCGGCCGACCCGGTCCCGCGGGCGGTTGCGGCGGCCAGGTTTGCGATCGCGAGGGCGAGGGAGACGGTGAAGCCGGCCCAGAAGAGTGGGGGAGACGGGGAGCCGACGGCCGCAGCCGTCGCGGTCATACCCGCCCACCCGGCGGACGCGACCACGAGGGTGAGGCGGGTTGGTGGCATGGTCGGTCCGTTCACGCTCCGGAATCGGTCTCGCCCCGGCTCCTCGCATTTCGCTCCGGAAGGGGAAGTATTGGTGCACTCGGGCTGGCGGGCCTCGCCCTCCGCCCCCGTCGTCTTCGTCCCCAGAGGTGGGAGCGTTCCACCCTGGGTACGAAAACGCCCGCAGCAGCACCCCGAGGTCATGCCGGGCCGTGCCCCGGGTCGGCCGCCGGCACCGCCCGGATCGCCGGCTCCGGCTCGGCCGGCACCGCCCCGGCGTTCACCAGCACCTGCATCAGCGCCGCCCGCGGTGCCACCGCACCGGGAGTTGAGGCGACTCTTCGACGGGTCGAAATGACCGGCCCGAGCCTTTACCAGCGCGGCCAGATTACTATTATGCTGAACTGGCTCGTAGACGCATTTGTCTTACTGCTAGTCCCGGCGTTTTGCACCGCCCGCGCCCTCAGATCCAGCCCGCCCCGGCTGGGAGGCACGCAGATGCCCGACCGAGTACCGCACCCGCACCTCGTCGAGTTGGGCCGCGGCACGGCCGACGACCCCGCCCTCGCGGGCGAGATCCGGCGCGTAACGGACGCGTTCCGGGCGTCCGGCCGGCAGCGGGTCGTGCTCCACTTCCTCAACGAGTTCCTCCCCGCGGCGGACGTGGCCACGGCCGTGGACGGGTGGCGCCACGACTACGCGACCGACCGCCCCGACCTCCACCCGATCTTTTTCGGGTGGGACGGGTCGCTGGTGGAACGGATCGGCACGCACCTGGCCCACTGGGCCAAGGACACGTTCCTCAGGCGGATGCTGGAGACGGCTTACGGGATCGTCCGGCGGATCGTGCGGTTCGTCCTCCAGATGCCCGACCCGGGGCGGGGCATCAGCCTGACTCTCGACCCCGCCAAGGACAAGCTGACCGACGCCGACGTGGCGGGGGTCGAAGCCCTGACGCCGGCCGAATGTGCCATCGTCTTCGACAGGTGGGGGACCGCGGACGACTGGGCCGCGCTCGAAGCCCAACTCCATGCCGCCGACTTCATCCAGCGGGTGAAGCAGACCGACCCGGAGTTGTACGCCGGCGCGGAGAACCTCGAGAAGTGGGTCGCGGCCGACCGGAAGGGGCGGTGCCCGGTCCCGCTGCCGCCCGAGACGGTGGACCGGCTGACGGCGGGGGTGCGGACCAACACCCGGGCCTTCGGGCTCGGTGGGGTCGTCCTGCACGAGGTCGCCTCCGCGGCCGTCAAAGCCGCCTGGCGGGCGCGCCGCCGGTACAAGAAGGGGACCCACCACGGGCTGTGGCCGACCATCGTCGAGGAGATGCTGCGGGAGTTGTCCGCGACCGAGCTCGGGGTGGAGCAGCGGGACGGCATGCGGAAACGCGTGCGGGACGTGTTCGTGAACGGGCCGGGGGCGGACCTCACGGCCGCGGTGGCGGCGGTGCCCGGCGGGTCGGTCGCTGGCGTGGTCGCGCACGGGCTGGGGATCGAGGGGGCCGGGGCTTACCTGCGGCACATCCGGCACATCCCCACCCACCGGCCGCCGATTAAGCTGGCCGCCGTCGCGCCGACCGTGTCGCTCGAGCGGATGTCCGAGATACTGGATTGGGGCGGCCCGGAGGTCGCCGGCGTGCTGTCACTCGGGCTGGACGACCGGCGGGAGCGGGAGGACCACCTGCATGCCAATGTCTACCCGCTCTCCGTCCTCTACTTCGCCTGCGGCGTGTTCGAGCACGAGGCGGACTTTCCCTACGCCGGCATGCAGCGGTTCCACGACCCGGCCGCGGCGGCCCGCATCGCCCCGACCTGGGAGTGGTCGCCGAAAGGCCCACCACCCACGTCCGTGGTCAGTCACAAGCACTGGGGGGACCCGGTGGGCCGGGCGGCCCGGGCGCACGTCGTCAAGTTCCTCTAAACCCGAGGAACTCGTGAGCGCCCAGCCTACCCCGGTGAGCACGTCGCGCGACTTCGCGGTCGTCGTCGGCATCGGCCTGTACTCCCAGGCCTCGTGCCTCGACGGGCCCGACCACGACACCGACGACATCGTCGAGTGGCTCGTTGACGACGAGAAGATCCCCCGGTCGAACGTCTTCCAGCTCCGGTCGCGGGACTACGCCGCCCAATACCAAAACAGGGGCAAGGGCGCGCCGCGGGTGCCGCCCCCGGCCGGGCACCCGAGGCCGATGCGGTCGTGCGTCGATTCGTGGTTCGCCACGAAGGTGATCGGCCCGTTGAAAGCCCTCATCCAGGCGGGGAAGCAGCCGGAGCACGGGTGGGACCGGCTAATCCTCTACTTCGCCGGCCACGGCGGGTGGAACAAGACCCAGCCGGACGACGCGCTCCTGTTCGGGGCGCCGGCCGAGGTGGTGGAGGGCGACGTCGTCGACGAGGTGGAGCTCATCCACCTGCGGCAGATCGTTCATTTCTTCCACGAATCGACGTGGTTCCGCGAGATCGTTCTCATCGTGGACGCCTGCCGCGAGGCCCGGAAGTGGAAGTCGTCGTACACGACGGACGACCTCAAGTGGGACACCCTCTCGCACCGCCTGAAGAAGTGGCCGGAGCGGGACGTCTCGTACTTCCTGGCGTACGCCGCCCGCCGCGGGCAGGTGGTCGAGGAGCGGCGGATCGGGCCGCGGCGGCGCGGCGTCTTCACCTACTTCTTCCGCCACGCCCTCCGACGGGCCCGCCGGACCTCCGACGGGCGGGTCGACGCGACCGTCCTCGCGAGTTACCTCGACGCCGCCCTGACGGTGTACTATACCTCCGAAGGCGCCCTTCCGACCCCGACCCCCGTCGCCCGGCACCGCGGAGCGCACTCGTGCAGCCCGTCGCCGCGCCCCCACTTTTTCCCCTTCTTCCAGGCCGGGCCGATCCGTTTCAAGGCGCCGCACCCCGACCCCGCCGCGGACGTCCAGGTGTTCTTCCAGCTCGACCGGACCCCACGCCCCGGGGACAAGGACGCCATCAACCTGGCCGTGCCGAGCCGGTCCTGGCAGCTCCTCGTCCGGCCGGCGGGGGCGGGGTGGGACGCGGGCGTGGCCGTCCCGATCGAGAGCGACAACGCCGCCTCGGCCGGTCCTTTTCCCGCGAACCCTGGGGTCGTTTACGAGTCTACCCTCGGGTACACTCCCCCGCCGGCCAAGCCCGTCGCCAGCGGACCCCCGCAGACCGGGTTGATTCCCCCGGCGGGGTGGGTAGAAGTGCGGACGGGCCGGTTCCGGCTCGTCCGACCACCCGTGCGAAAGGTCTCCAAGAGTTACAGGTTCGGGTCCGGAGGACCACCCACGGCCGGGACTACCGCCACCGACGGCGTTCGTGATACTCCACACAGCTGGGGGGTCACCCATGTCCGCGTCTGATTCGACGGCGGCCGCGACCGCCGGGAGTGTGTCCTTCGAGGTCGTGAGCGTCGACCCGCTGGTCGAGGTAACGATCCGCGACGAGTCCAGCCGGGTCGTGTGCCACGGGTACGGGGACGTCCACGAGCCCCTCCCGCGGGGGAAGCAGTTCCACCTCAGCTTCCGGACCGAAGACGGGGTGCGGAGCGAGTGGCTGGAGATCACCGCCGACGCGGCGAGCCGGGTCACCTGCGAGATGCCCGAGTTCGTCCCGTTCGAGACGACCGCGCCGACGCGGTCGGACGACGCCGCCGACCTCGCCGACGCCGGCCACCTCGACGAGTGGCTGAATGCGACGGTCCGGGCCGGCCGGCCGGCCGACGCCTGGGTCGTGGTGTTCGCCCGCCGGCGGACCGGCGACCTCCGGAAGGAGCCGTTCCCGTCCGTCGGCGACGCGGCCGAGCCCCCGCTCTCGTGCCGCTTCGAGGCGCCAGGGTGCGCCGCCGAGTTCACGCGTGTCCCGGGCGGCGACCCGGTCGTCCGCTTCCCGGACGCGTGGGGCGGGGGCGCCGTCGCGGTGCCCGCGGTGGCCGGGTGGGCGACGATCGTGTTCGTGGCCGCCGACGCCGGGCCGACGGCCCCCGCCCTCGCCACGGCGACCGTCCACGCCCAGCCGGTGGCCGCCGGGTACCGCACCGATGACCCGCTCGTGCGGTGGGCCGAGCAGACGCGCGCGGCCCTGTTCCGCCCGACCGAGGTGCCGGCGGAGAACCTGCTGAAGGTGGCCGAATCCGCCTCGAACCACCTCCACGGTCACGCGGCGCCGTTCCTCCTCCTTCAGCTCGCGTACCTCCTGCGCCGGGGCCACCACCCGGCCGGGGCCGCGCGGTGCCTGGAACTGCTGCCGGCCGGGTGGCGGGGCACGGCCGACGCCCGGGTGCTGGAGGCCGCGGGTCAGCTCGACCGGAAGCAACCCGTGACCCACGCGATCGCCGCCCCGCCGCTGCTGGCCGCCGGGTGGGACGTGCTCGTCGAGGTGTCCCAGGCGGCGGCCGCGGTGGTCGGGTACGGCTCCCTGTCGAGCCGGGTGGCGACCGCCCGCGTCCCGTCCGGCCCGTGGTGTGTGTGGGACCCCGACGCCGCCCTTCCCCCACGGGGTGGCGAGCCCGCCCCCGCCCACTCCTGGTACGGCCGGGTCGTGGAGTTCGTGAGCCGGCTCGACCTGCCGAAGGCCGTCGAGGTGCTGGGCGAGGCGGTCCGCACCCACCTCGCCCCGAGCCGCCGCCGGTTCCTCGAACGGTTTCGGACGCTGGCGATTGCGTACGAACCCGAGTTCGTTCGGTTGCGCGCGCCCGCGGCCGGCACCCCGGCGGAGAAGCCCCCGCCGGGGCCGACGCTGGAACGCTACGCCGACGAACTCGGGATCCCGTGCGCCGCCCTCCGCGAAGTCCTCGACTGGCTGGAAGCCGAACGCGAACGGGCGATACCGGCCGGGAAACCGACCCCGCCCACGACCCCCGCCGGCCGGGTGGCGGCCGAAGCGGCCCCGCCCGCCCCGGCCCCGAAGCGGAAGAAAAAGCCGGGCGTGCCGCCGAAGCGCGGCAAGAAGCTGCGGACCCACCTGGCCAACGTCGAGAAGCGGCTCCGCGAGGCCGGCTCGATGCCGCTCAAGCAGGCCGTCGCCGAGCTGCGCAAGCTCCGGCGGGCCAAGTTCGACGAGACCGTCGAGGTGCACATCAACCTCGGCATCGACACGACGCAGTCGGACCAGATGGTCCGCGGGGCGATCGGCCTGCCGCACGGCATCGGCAAGTCGGTCCGCGTCGCCGTGTTCGCCCAGGGCGACAACGCCGCGAAGGCCAAGGCCGCCGGCGCCGACGTCGTGGGCGGGGCCGACCTGGTGGAGCGGGTGACGAAGGAGAACTTCCTCGAGTTCGACGTGGCCATCGCCACGCAGGACATGATGGGCCAGGTGTCGCGGCTCGGGAAGGTGCTCGGGCCGCGCGGGCTGATGCCGACGCCGAAGGCCGGCACCGTCGTCCCCGCCACCGGCGACGTGGCCGCGGCGGTGAAGGAGTTCAAGGCCGGCAAGGTCGAGTACCGCTCCGACAAGACCGGGCAGGTCCACGCCGGCGTCGGCAAGTTGAGCTTCGACGACGACAAGCTCGTCGCCAACATCACGACCTTCGTCGAGCAGGTGCGGGCCGCGAAGCCCGCTGCCGTGAAGGGCGTGTACATCAACGGGGTGTCCGTCTCCGCCACCATGTCCCCGGGCATCCGGGTGCTGGTGTAGTTGTCAGTAGGAAGCTGTCAGTTGTCAGTCGGACGACCCGGCTGGCTCTGACCCGCGTGTGCCGACTGAAAACTGACCACTGACCACT
>DASPHQ010000787.1:0-9853 GCA_035629595.1 Urbifossiella sp.
CGCGCGACGTACACCTTAAGAACAGATCGTAACGCGGGGTGTGTGAAAAACAAGTTGACCGTTCACCGTTGCCGCGCGTTTTTTCCCACTTTTTCCCGCAACACCGGCGCGACACGGCGCACTTCCGGGTCAGCTCCCGTCATTCCGCGCGGCCGCGCGCGCCGATACACTGCCCTTCTCGACACCGAACAAGAGCACGGGCGCGACATGAGTCGGATGCTGCAGCAGTACCGCGACGCGAAGGCGCTTCACCCGGGAATGCTGGTGCTTTTCCGCAACGGCGACTTCTACGAACTGTTCGAGGACGACGCCGAACTGGGCTCGAAGGTGCTCGGCCTCACGCTCACGAAGCGCGACGGCACTGTACCGATGGCGGGCGTTCCGGTGCACCGTCTCGAACACTACCTCGGTCAGCTCATCAAGGCCGGGCACCGCGTCGCCGTTTGCGAACAGATGGAGGAACCCGACCCGAAGAATAAGATCATCCACCGCGAGGTGAACCGCGTTGTCACGCCGGGCACCGTCACCGAAGAGGGGTTGCTCGACCCCAAGTCGCCGAATCACCTCGTCGCCGTGTGCGCCACGAAGGCGAACGGGTTCGGCGTGGCCTGGGTCGATCTCAGCGCCGGCGTCTTCGGCGCTGCCGACGTACCCGCCGCGCGGCTGACCGACGAGTTCGCGCGGCTCAACGCCGCCGAAGTCGTGTACGCGGAAGGACAGGCCGACACGGTCACGACAGCCGCGAGCGTCGTCATGCCGCGGACGCGCTCGCCGCGGCCGGACTGGACGTTCGACCCGACCACCGCGACGCAGGCGCTCAAGACGCACTTCCAGGTGGCGACGCTCAGCGGCTTCGGCTTCGACGACGACCAGCCGTGCCTGACGGCCGCGGGCGCGATCGTCATTTATCTCCAGGAAACGCTGCGTACCAGCCTGTCGCACCTGCGCCGCCTCCAGCCGCACCGGCCCGACACGCTGCTGACGCTCGACGAGGTCACGCGCCGCAGCCTGGAACTGACGCGCACCCTCCGCGACGCCCAGCGCGACGGGTCGCTCCTGTCGGTGCTCGACCGCACGGTCACGCCGATGGGCGCCCGAATGCTGCACGACAGCCTCCTCGCACCGCTCACCGACCGGGCCGCGATCACCGCCCGGCTCGACGCCGTGGAAGAACTGGTGAAGGACCACGGCCTGCGCGGCCAGCTCCGCGACCAGCTCGACGCCTGCTCCGACATCCAGCGCCTGACCACGCGCGTCTCGACGGCCCGCGCCACGCCGCCGGACCTGGCGAAGATCGCCGCGACTCTGCGACTGCTCCCCGCGGTGAAGGCCAAGCTCGCCGGCCGCCGCTCGTCATTGCTGGCCGCGCTGGAACAGCGCCTCGAACTCTGCCCCGACCTGCGCGAGCTGCTCGACCGTGCTCTGAAGGACGACCCGCCCTTCTCCGCGAAGGACGGCGATGTCATCAAGGAGGGCTACAGCCCGGAGCTGGACGAACTGCGGAAGCTGTCGAGCGAAGGCAAAGGATGGATCGCCCGCTACCAGGCGGCGGAAATCACACGGACGAACATCACGAGCCTGAAGGTCGGGTACAACGAGGTCCACGGCTACTACATCGAGGTGACGCACGCCAACACCAGCCGCGTACCTTCCGACTACGTCCGCAAGCAGACGCTGAAGAATGCCGAGCGCTACATCACGCCGCAGCTGAAGGAGTACGAGGAGAAGGTGCTGTCCGCGCAGGAGCGGAGCCAGGCGCTCGAACTGCAGCTATTCACGCAACTCCGCGACCAGGTGGCCGCGCAGACGCACCGCCTCCTCAACACCGCCGACGTACTCGCCGCGGCCGACTTCCTCGCCGCGCTCGCCGAGCTGGCCGCGTCGCGGAACTACGTCCGGCCGGTGCTGGTGGACGAACCCGTTCTCGACATCAAGGACGGCCGCCACCCCGTTCTCGACGTGATCTTGCCGCCGGGCACGTTCGTGCCGAACGACGCCGCGTTCGGCCCCGACGCCGGTACCTTCTGGCTCATCACCGGCCCGAACATGTCGGGAAAATCGACCTTCATCCGGCAGGTGGCGCTGCTCACACTGATGGCCCACGTCGGCAGCTTCGTCCCGGCGAAGGCCGCGACCGTGGGCCTCACCGATCGCATCTTCACGCGCGTCGGCGCGAGCGACGAGCTGAGCCGGGGCCAAAGCACGTTCATGGTCGAGATGACGGAGGCGGCGAACATCCTGAACAACGCCACGCGGCGCAGCCTCGTCATTCTCGACGAGATCGGCCGCGGCACCAGCACTTATGACGGCGTGTCGCTGGCGTGGGCGATCACCGAATACCTGCACGGGTCGGTGGGCTGCCGGGCGCTGTTCGCCACGCACTACCACGAACTCGCCCAACTGGCGGCGACGCTGCCGAACCTGCGGAACTACAACGTGACGGTCCAGGAGCACGAGAAGGACGTGGTGTTCCTGCACAAGATCGGTCCGGGGAACGCGGACAAGAGCTACGGCATCCACGTCGCCCGGCTGGCGGGCGTCCCCGAGGCGGTGTTGGCCCGCGCTGAAGCCGTGCTTGGGACGCTGGAGGTCCGGCACCAGTTGCCGGTCGGAACGCCCCCACCGGCGATCGAGACGCCGGCGCCGAAGCCGCCCGAAGCGAAGCCCGCGCGGAAGAAGCAGGCGCCGCAGCCGGTCGCGCCGCCGGAGGCGCCGAAGCGGAAGCCGTCGCTGTTCGACGACCCGGACGGGCCGCCGTTCTGACGTGTGCGCATTTGCACGGGGGAAAGCCCGGGGACGGCCGTCCCCGGGCTTCAGCGGTTCTCACCGCGCCAGGTTGTACGCCTTGATCTTGCGGTCGAGCGTCGAGCGCTCGATCCCCAAGATCGCCGCCGCCTGCGACTTGTTCCAGTCGGTGTGCTTCAGCGTCGCCTCGATGTGCCGCTTCTCCACGTCGTCGATCGTCTCCGGCCGGTACGCCCCCGTCGCCCCCCCGAACACCGGGCCGCCCACGTCCAGCTCGCTCAGCCAGATGTCGGCCGCGTCGATCACCGGCCCCGTCCCCAGCGCCACCGCCCGCTCCACGACGTTGCGCAGCTCGCGGACGTTACCCGGCCAGCGGTAGCCCTTCAGCTTGTCCACCGCGGCCGGCGTGAAGCCGCGCATCTTGCGGCCGGTCTCGCGGGCGAACCGCTTCAGGAAGTGGTCGGCGATCGGCGGCACGTCTTCCGGCCGGTCACGCAGCGGCGGCACGTCCAGCTGCACCACCTGCAGGCGGAAGAACAGGTCGCGGCGGAACGTGCCCGTCCGCACCGCCTCTTCGAGCGGCCGGTTCGTGGCCGCGACCACGCGCACGTCCACCTTGATCGGCGTGTTCCCGCCGACGCGCTCGAACGGCTGTCCCTCCAGCACCCGCAGGAACTTCGCCTGCGTCGTCTGCGCCATCTCGCCGATCTCGTCCAGAAAGATGGTGCCGGTGTCGGCCGCCTCGAACTTGCCGATCATGCGCTCCGTCGCGCCGGTGAACGCCCCCTTCTCGTGGCCGAACAGCTCGCTCTCCAGCAGCGTCTCGGTCAGGGCGGCGCAGTTGAGCGTCACGAACGGGGCGTCCTTCCGCGGGCTCCCCTTGTGGATCGCCCGCGCCACCAGCTCCTTGCCGACGCCGCTCTCGCCGCGGATCAACACCGTCGCCTTCGTGGTCGCCACCCGGCTCACCTGCGACTCGATCGTCGCCAGACCCGCACTCTCGCCGACCATCTCGCTCTCGATGCGGAGCTGGTCCTTGAGGTTCTTCACCTCCACCGACAGCGTGCCCTGCTTCCGCAGGCGGTGCCACGCCGTGCCGAGCTGGCGGGCGACGGCGAGCGTGAACTCCAGGTCGTCCGCGTTCAGCGGGTGGGTGATGTGCGCCCGGTACAGGTGGAACAGCCCGATGAGCTGGTCGTCTACCATGACCGGGGCGCAGATGAGGCTGGCGACCTTCAGGTCGGCGATGCTGTCGCGGTCCTTCAGTGCCCGCTCCAGGGCCACGTTCTCGGCCAGGATGGCCTGCTTGGTCCCGAACACCTCGTGGCTGACGAAGTTCGACACCTTGTGGTACGTCGGGTGGCCGGCCCCGCGGTGGCGGTATACGACCGGCTCGAACTCGCGGCCCTCCTTCAGCGCCAGTACCGCCCCCACCTCCGCCGGCGTGGCGCGGAACGCGGCGTCCACGACCAGCTCGCCGAGCTCGGCGGGGGTGGCGGCGTCGGCCATGTCGAGGGCGAGGCGGTACAGGATGGCCAGCGCCTGCGACGGCGACACCCGGCTGTCGGTGCGCGCGGGTTCGGTCGGCGGCGCGGCCGACGGGGCCTGGACGGGCGGGTGGTACTTGGTCTGCCCGAGCCGCTTCTTGATCGCCATCCCGTCGGTCTTGTCGGCCGACCGGGACGCCGCGGGTTGCGGCACGTCCGGGAGCTGCGTCAGGTCCTCGATGAACACGAACTCGACGCGGCCGACGCGCACGTCGTCGCGGGCGGTGAGCCGCTGTTCGCGGCGGAGCTGTTCGCCGTTGAGGTGCGTGCCGTTGAGGCTGCCGAGGTCGCGGACGAACCAGCCGCCCTCGGCCGGGAACACCTCGGCGTGTTCGCGGCTGCACAGGTCGTCGCGGAGGACGACGCGGTTGGTGGGGGCGCGGCCGAGGGTGTAGCGCGTCCCGTCCTGGAGCGGGTACACGTCCCCGAACCCGTCGTCCCGGCGGGCGACGAGGAACGCGCTGGGGGGTGCGGCGGCCATGCGTTTACGATAAGCCGCAGGCCGGTTCGGGGGAAGGTGAGGAGCGAATTGGCGAGACTGCTACCGAAAGAACGCGAACCAGACGCCGACCGCGACCGCCGACCAGAATAGTAGGCCGACGACCGCGGCCTCCGTGTCACGGCCATTCACGACATCCCACTTCCCGAGCGTGACGGCCCAGAGGATGAAATGACCGGTTACTCCACACACCACCTCAATGACGACGTGCAGAACGAACTCGATCATCGGTCCGCGAGCCGCTTGAGAATCTCGATCCCCCGTTCCAGCGTCTCGTCGGACGCCGCGTAGGAGATGCGGAAGTGCGTGTCGCGGCCGCTGAATGTGCCGCCGGGGATGACGAGGAGGTTGTTGCGGATCGCCTCGGCCACGAACTCGGTGCCGGTGCCCCATGGCGCCTTCGGGAACAGGTAGAACGCCCCGCCGGGGACCGCGAGATCGTACCGGTCGCGCAGGGCGTCGCAGAGCCGGTTGCGCTTGCGGCGGTAGTCGGCGACGAGTGCGGTGACGTCGTAGTCGAGCGCCGCGGCCCCGGCGTGCTGGGCCATGCTGGGGGCACATACGAACGTGAACTGCTGCAACTTCGCCATCTCGGCCAGGAGCCGCTTCGGCCCGTGCGCCCAGCCGAGGCGCCACCCGGTCATGGCGTAGGTCTTGCCAAACCCCTCCACGACGAGCACGTCCTCGTCCCACTCGGCCGGGCTGCGGGCGGGGCCGTCGTAGTGGAACGCCCGGTAAATCTCGTCGCTGATGAGCAGGACTCCGCGCCGCCGGGCCAGTTCCGCGACCGCCTTCAGTGCGTCCGGGGACGCCACGACGCCCGTCGGGTTCGACGGCGTGGACAGGAGAATCACCTTCGTCCGTGGAGTCAGCGCGGCGGCGATTCGGTCGGGGTCGAGGGCGAAGTCGGGGTAGCCCGGCACCGGCACCATGCGGCCGCCGGCCAGGGTGATCATGTGCGGGTAGGCGACGAAGTACGGGTCGGGCGTGACGACCTCGTCGCCGGGGTTCACGGTCGCCATCAGCGCCAGCAGTAGGCCGCCGCTGGTGCCGCTCGTGACGAGTATGTCGCGATCCTGCCCGGGGAACCGGGCCGCGGCGTCGGCGGCGAGGCGGGTGCGAAGCTCGGCGGCGCCCTGGGTGACGGTGTAGCCGTTGTGCCCGGCGTCGATGGCCGCCTTCGCGGCTTCCCGGATCGGCTCCGGGACCGGGAAGTGCGGCTGGCCGATGCTGAGGTTTACGGGGTCTTTGAGCGACTTGCCGAGCTCGAACACCTTGCGGATGCCCGACAGCTCGATCTGCCGGGTGCGGTCGGCCAGCCAGGACTCGGGGATCATGCGGGGGCTCGGGTGCGCGAAAGCCCGGGGACGGCCCCGGGCTCCGAGGTCAGAACGGCGGCTTGTCGGACGCCGAATCGATGTCGCCGATCCGGGCCACCACCCAGGCGAAGAACACGACCGCGGCGATGACGCCGGCGACGATCAGCCAGCCGATCGTGGGGTCGCCGGGGGTCGCGGACGGGCCGCCACCGGTGTAGGTGTAGCCCTCGGCCGGCGGGTCGGCGAACAGGCCGGTCAGGATGCGGGTCATGGGTTTCCCTCCGGGGTGGCCGGACCGCCCGGCCGCCGCCTTAGCAGACACCTCCGTTTAGCCTATTGTTCGCTCCCGACCGCCCGGTCTGCGCGGAATCCGCGCGGAATCCTCGGAAGTCGCGGGCCGGTCAGGGCTTCAGCACCGTATCGATCAACTTGTACGCAGTCTCCCGCATCTCGGCCGGGAAGTCGTGCTCGCAGTCCGGGTGCTCGACGCGGAGCCGGTCGGCGTCGCCGTACAGCCGGTACACCGGCCGGGCCGCGGCGGCGATGCGGTCCACGCTGTCGGCGCGGAAGTTCGAATCCTTGGTTGGGGCGACAATAAGGACGTGCCGCGGGGCGATCGCCCCGATCATCTCGTGGAAGTCGAACGGGATGTCCGCCAGGCGGCCCTTGTAGTCGGCGAGCTTCCGCATGTAGCGCGTCTGGCACCAGCCGCGCTCCCGCTCCCAGTTCTTCGGGTCGCCGCGGTAGTAGTCGAGGTACGAGTCGAGGCCGCAGCTGCTGACGACCGCGACCAACCGCGGGTCGAACACGGCGGTGTAGACCGAGTTGTGCCCGCCGAGCGAGTGGCCGATGGCGCCGAATTGCTTCCCCTCGACGAACGGCAGCGATTCGAGCATGTCGAGGCCGCGGGAGTTGTCCCACACGGCCTTCATGGTGCCGCTGTCGAACCCGAGCGCCTTCAGGTCGGGCTGGTACTTCGCCAGGAGCGGGTAGCTCGGCGCGAGGACGACGTAGCCGCGCTCGGCCAGCTCCACCGCGTAAGCCCGGTTTGCTTTGCCGCCGAGCCCGACGACCACGTCGTGCCCGATGCTGTTGTCCGTCGGGTGGAGCGCGAGCACCGCGGGAGCCTTCTTCTTGCCGTCGAGCACGCCCTTCGGCACGAGCAGCCACGCCGGCACCCGGCCGCCCGGGGTCGCGTTGTACGTGACCAGTCGGCGGACGTAGTTACCCGCGTCCGTCTCCGATTCGACCTTCAGGTCGAGCGGCCCACGCCGGTCGGCGGCGGGGAACTTCCCCATGACCGATTCCATACCGCGGACGACCTCGGCCCGCCGCTTCTCCCAGTCAGCGACGGTTTTCACCTCGGCGGTCGTGCCGTCCGGGGCGCGGTACTGCAACAGGTTCTCACGCGGCAGGCGCGGCGTCGGCGGCTGGGCGGCGAGCGCGACGGGCAAGGCGAACAGCACGAGGGCGGCGAAGCGGGTCACGTCGGCTCCTCCCGGACGAGGCGGCGGAACGGGTCACCGAAGGCGGTTTCGAGGTACGGCGTCACGCCCCAGAAGCGGCACAGCTCGCGGTACTCGGCGACGAACGCCGGGTCGCCGGGCGGCAGGCCGCGGGCGGCGCGGATCATCAGGTTGCGGGCCGTGTGCTCGGGGCTGACGAACTCGACCACGTCTGTCCGGTAGCCGAGGATCCGCAGCGCCAGCGCCCGCAGTGCGTCGGTCAGGATGTCGGCCGTGCGCTGCTGAAGGATACCGTGCCGCAACACCGGCCGCAGCACCGCGGCGGGGCCGTCCGCCTTCACCGCCGCGTTCAACGCCTGGTGACAGCACGGCACACTCAGCAGCAGTCGGGCTTCGGATCGTACCGCCTGGGCGATGGCGTCGTCGGTGGCGGTGTCGCAGGCGTGCAGGGCGAGGACCACGTCGGCGGGGCCGTCCGACCGGCCGATGCGGGCGCACGCGAAACCCGCCCCATCGGCGCCGACCACGCCCGCCGCGGTCGCCGACTTCTGGACGACGTGCGGGTTGGCGTCCACGCCGGTGACGCGGGCGGGAATGCCGAGCACGTCGTTGAGGTAGTGGTGCGCCGCGAGCGTGAGATAACCCGAGCCGGAGCCGCAGTCGAGAATCTCGACCGGCCGGCCGAGCCCGCGGAGGCCGGCGTCGTCGAGCTTGTGGTCGAGGTGCTTGAGGAACTCGTTCACCTGCGTGAACTTCGCCCGCATCGTCGGCCGGACGCGGCCGTCGGCGGTCATGATGCCGAGCGCTTCGAGGAGGTGGTCGGCCCGGCCCTCGGGGAGCGGCACGTCCTTGGTGCGGTTGTGCGCCGCGTCCACCGCCGGCGCCGCGGCCGTGCGGCCGACCAGCACCTTCCCCTTCTTCGAGACGCGGACGTCCGTTCCGCCGCCGTCGGTGTCGAGGTGGACGGCCGAGAAGCCGACGGCCAGCACCTCGTCGAGCCGGGCGGCGTCCTCGGCGGGGGTGGCGTTGTGGGTGCGGCTCTGGCGGGCGTCGAAGTACGCGAACTGGAGGAAGCGGCCGCCGCGCAGCTCGATCGGGCGGACGACGACGCGCACCCAGCCGGCGGGGTTGTCGCCGCGCGGCACGCCGGCGAACGTGGCCCGGCGGAACCCGGGGCCGAGCACGGCGTCGGTGATGAGCGTCCTCGGGTCGGTCATCCGGTCATGCTATCAGACGCGGCCGAACTGCTTGTCGAGTTCGTGCCGCGTAAATCGGAGCGACGTGGGCCGGCCGTGCGGGCAGTGATGGCTGTCCTCGGCCATCTCGCGGAGGTGGAGCAGGTACGTGATCTCCTCCGGCGTCAGCCGATCGCCGGCCTTCACCGCCGCCTTGCACGCCATCGTCGCGGTCAGGTCGTGGAGCAGCGCGTCGCGCGTCGGCGGGCGTTCCTTCGTCAGCAGGTAATCGACGACGCCCTGAAAGATCTCGTGCGGCGGGCGGCGGGCGAGGAGCGTCGGGTAGCTCGACAGCAGCACCGTGTTGCCGCCGAAGTCGGACACATCAAGGCCGAGTTCGCGGAGGGCGTCGGCCGCTTCGAGCACCAGCGCCGCCTGTTCGGCCGGGAGGTCGATCGGCTCCGGGATGAGGAGCCGCTGGACTTCGAGCTTCCCGTCGCGGATGCGGCGGCGGAACTGCTCGAACAGGATGCGCTCGTGCAGCGCGTGCTGGTCGATCACCAGCATCCCGTCCGGCGTTTCCAGCACGAGGTACGAGTCGTGAACCTGCAGCGCCGTGCCCGGTGCGGGCAGCGGGAACGGCGGAATCTCGGGGCGAGCCGGGGGACGTAAGTCCACGGGTGATGGCTCCGGTAGCGTCTCGGCCGGACCCGCCGGGCCGCGGTCCGTGACGAGCCCGGCGAACGGGTCGGCTGAGCGACCTTCCGGCGGTGCGACCGGTTCCGCCCGCCACGCCGCCGGCTGCACCTCCCACGGCGCGACGGTTCGATCCGCGAGGTGCTGACGCGGCGAGAACAAACCGGGGGCGTCTGGTTCGCTCACCCGAGGGCTGACGCCCTCCGTCTCGCCGGGCGGTGGTGCCAGGTACGGAACCAGGTTTTCCCGCAGCAGCCGGGCCTTCACCGTGGCGCGGACCAGCGAGTAGATCAGCGAGTTTTCCTGGAACCGCACCTCGGCCTTCGTCGGGTGGACGTTCACGTCGATCTTGTCGGGCGGGACCGTCAGGAACAGGAACCCGACCGCGTACCGGCCGCTCATCAGG
>DASPHQ010000788.1:0-5111 GCA_035629595.1 Urbifossiella sp.
TACGACATCACGGAGACGGTCGTGGCGTCGGGCGCGACGCTGCAGCTGGCCGGCTCGGTGGCGCAGCACGAGGGCGGGGTCGCGGCCGGCGTCCACGTCCAGGACGAGCGGCTGACGCTCAACCAGTACGGCGTCCAGATCCGCATCGCCGGCCAGCCCACGGCGCGCTTCACGCTCAACTTCGCCGGCCAGCCGACGGACGTGCTCCAGGTGCCGTCCGGGTACACCGGCGCCCCGGGCACCTACGCCGCGTACCTCCAGAACCAGATCAACACGAAGCTCACCAACATCGCCTTCACGCTCACCAACGGCGTGCCGGGGGCGTCGCCGGCCGACGCCGCCGCGACCGTCACCGAGCTGTCGCCGGGCGTGTTCTCGATCACGTTCGGGGCGGCCCGGTTTAACAACTTCCTCTTCGGGGCGTTCTCCGCGTTCGAGCTCCCCATCAACCTGCCGACGATCACCAGCAAGGCCGAGGTGCGGATCAGCGGGTCGAACGCGCCGCTCATCGCCCTGTCCGACGACAACACCTGGCGCGGCCCGGTGACGCTCAATAGCGGCACCCGCATCGAGGTGCGGTCGAACAGCCGGCTGGCGCTGCTCGGGGACATCGTCGAGGGCGCCCTGCCGACCGCCCCGGGCTCCGACCTGGTCAAGCTCAACGGCGGCGACCTGACCCTCGGCGGCGCGGCCAGCACGTACCGCGGCACCACGTACATCGACGAGGGGATCGTCACCGCAGTCAGCAGCCGGGCGTTCGGCGCGCCGAGCACCGGCCCGTACGACCCCAACCTCGGGGCGGCACCCGGCGGCACCGAGGTGCGGAACCGCGCTCAGCTCCAGCTCCAGGGGAGCCTCACCATCGCCGGCGAGGGGCTCGCCGTCCAGGGCGAAGGCACGCCCACCCTGCCGACGCTCGACAGTTCCCTCCGCTGGCTGAACGTCGGCCCGGGGGCCACGAACAACGGCGTCTCCGCCCCGTTCACCGGCACCGGCGGGCCGACCAGCGGCCGTATCAATTCGATCGCCACCGACCCGTCCGACCCGCGCGTGATTTATGTCACGACCGCCGGCGCCGGGGCGTGGAAGTCGAAGGACGGTGGCCTGACGTGGATCGCCCTGTTCGACCAGGCGGTGAACGCGGCCGGCACCACGCTGGGGCTGTCGCCCGACACCACCGCCGGGTCGGTGGCCGCACCGCTGCCGCGGTCGGCGATGATGTTCGGTGGGTCGATCGCGGTTGCCCCGTCGAACCCGCAGGTGGTGTACTACGCGACCGGCGACTCGAACGGCGTGACCAACGGCATCCCGAACTCGAACTTGAACGCCGTCGACAACTACGCCGGCTCCGGCGTGTACAAGTCCACCGACGGCGGCAAGACGTGGGTCCGGCTGCTCGCCAATAACGGCACCAACCCGCTGTACGGGCAGGCGGTGACCAAGCTGATCATCGACCCATTCTTCGAGAACCGCATCTACGTCGCGTCCGGCGTGGCGCGGGCCGGCACGCCGAACCTCAACAATGCCAGCCAGAACGCCGTCGCCGGGGTGTGGAGGTACACGAACGACCCGGGGAACCCGCTGGTTGGAACAGAGGGGTGGGTGAACCTCGTCGCGGCGTCGTCCGCCGGCCGCAACACGGTCGGGCAGGCGCCGTTCGACGCGGCCGGCGGCGGCGGCCCCGCCAACCCCGGCCCGGACGACCACTTCCAGATCCGCTTCCCGAACGGCCGGGCAGCGAACCCCGCCGACGCGACCGCCGAACCCGCGACCTGGAGCGACATCGCCCTGGTGCTGCGGCACGAGAACGGCGTCAACTCGCAGTACATGCTGATCGCCGCGCTGGGCGAGTCGAGCGTCACCGGGGCGCTCCCCGCCACCCCGGGACGTAACGATCAGGTCGTGCGCACAGGCGTATACTTCACCGAGAACCCGGACAAGATCGGCGCCGGCACGCCCGGCCAAGGCGTGGCGTGGTGGCACGGCAAGGGGACGCTGTACCCCACTGCGCCCGATGTCGTCGCCCTGACGTCCGACGTCGACAAGCGCCCCACCGACGGCTTCCCGCTCGGGGCGCTCAACGTCAATCAGCAGCGGAACGGGTACATCAAGCTGACCGCGGCGACCCAGGCCAACAGCGCCGGGCCGGCCACGGCGAGCGGCACCGGCACCGGCCCGCGCGGGCTTAGTACCCGCGGGTCGTACCCGATCACCGCCATCTTCGCGTCGATCGCCAAGCCGGGATTCAGCCCGGAGACCGACCACCACGAGTTCCTCGAAATCCAGCGGAGCTACAACGCCGGCACCCTCGACGCGCCGGGCTGGACGTGGCAGGCGGCGTCCGCCGGCGCCACCAACCTGGCGACGGCGTTCGGCGACGCCATCCCCAACGGGGTCCGTCCGGCCCTCGGTCGGTACGACCACGTCATCCAGATTCAGGACTCGAACCCGCAGTCGACGGCCGACAACACCATCGCCAACCTGAACGAGGTCGTTCTCGGCGGCGTGGACAGCATCTTCCGCACCGTCAACAGCCTGGCGCCGGCGAACACAGTGACGTGGCCGGCGGTCGCCCCCGACGACCGCGGGTTCGCCCCGGCCGAGCAGTTCCACGCCCTCCACTACGACGCCGCCGGCCGGCTGCTGACCGGCTCCGACGGCGGGCTGTGGCGGTGGGACCGGCTCCGCTTCTCGAACCTCAACAGCAACCTGTCGGCGGTGCAGTTCAACTCCGTGGACCCGCACCCCACCGACTTCCGCCAGGCCGTCGGCGGGGCGTCCGACACCGGCACCCAGGTGTGGAACGGCTACGACAGCCCCGACGGCCTCTCCGGCCCGTCGTGGCGGCGGGTCGACGACCTGTCCACCACCGTCGTCAGCCCGCCGACCACGTCCGGCGTGACCACCGGGTCCGTGTCCGGCGTGGTGCGGTACGACCCGTTCGACCCGCGGAACATCTACGCCGTCCGCGACGGGCGGTTGAAGAAGTCCACCAACGGCGGGGTGTCCTGGACCGAGATTAACCCGCTCCCCGCGACCGGCTACCCCTCACTCGCGGGCGTCAACGGCTTCACCGCCGGCGACAACCTATCGTTCTTCACCAACTCGTCGGCCGGGTACGACCAGTTCCCGCTGGTGATCGACCCGTTGACCCCGAACCGGCTAGTGATCGGCGGCCAGACGCGGAACGGCAACGTGGTGCTGGAATCGACCGACGGCGGCGTGACGTGGTCCGACCTGTTCACCGGGCTGGAACCCTTAAGGGCCCCGGTCGGCACCTTCACGTCCCGCCTGGCGGCGGCTGTGCTGCCCGCGGACGGTGGGCCGTTCGGCACCCCGCGGGTGATCGGGCTGGCCGGTTACCAGGGCGACTTCGAGCCGGACAGCCGCTTCCCGACCGTGACGGAGGGGCTGACGAACACGAAGGACCCGCGGACGCTGTACGTCTCCGACGGCCGCTTCCTCGTGGTCACGAAGAACCGCGGCGTGTCGTACGTGAACACCCAGTTCCCGCTCCCGGCCGGGGGCGTGATCACCGACATCGTGGTCAACCCCGTCAACCGTGACGAGGTGTACGTCACCGTGAGCGCCCGCCCCGGGGCCGTCGGCGGCCGCATCTGGCGCTCGATCGAGGCCGGCCGGCCCGGCACGTGGGTGGACCTGACGGGCAGCGTCGACCCGGACGCGATCGCCGGCAACGACGTCGGGCCGCTGCCGAACATCCCGACGTGGAAGGCGGCGATCGACCCGCGGACCGGCACCCTGTACGTCGGTAACGACAACGGCGTGTGGGTGCTCGTCGACTCCGGCGCCACCGACCCGGCCAACGTGGCCCGCACCGCCGTCCCCGGCGCGGCCGGCGCCATGCACTGGCGGCGCGTCGGCGACGGCATGCCGAACGTGCAGGTCCGCGACCTGGTTCTCAACCAGACGAACAACGTCCTCACCGCCGGCACCCACGGCCGCGGCATGTTCCAGCTGTTCCTCCCGGACTACGACGACGTGTCCGGCGCCGTCCGCGCCGTCAGCGGCCAGTCGCAGTGGACCGGCCCGGTCGTCCTCACCGGCAACACCACCATCGGCGCCGTCGGCACCCAGCAGATTCAGAACGGCCTGTCGGCCGCGTCGGTCGACTTCGGCGGGACGATCTCCAGCCTGGACAACGGCCCGACGCCCGACTTCACGCTGACGAAGATCGGCCGCGGCACGGTCATCCTGTCCGGGGCGAACACGTACCTGGGGGTGACGGACGTCCGCGAAGGCGTGCTGGAGGTGAAGGACCCGAACGCCCTGGGCAGCGAAGTGGGCAACACCGTGGTCCGCTACGGGGCGGCGCTCCAGGTCCGCTCCGACATCGAGCTGGAGCCGATCACCATCAACGGCGACGGCATCGCGTTCGACGGCCACTTCACCGGCGCGCTGCGGAACATCAGCGGCAACAACACCTACAACGGCCTCCTCACGCTCGGCACCGAGACGTCATCGACGCCCCCGCTGCCGATCGACCTCGAGCCCAACCAGGTGACGATCGGGGTGGACTCGGGGTCGAGCCTGAAGATCGGGCAGAACCCGGCCGGGCAGAACCCTGGTCGGACCGGGCACGTCGAGGGCGCGACGGCCGCGATGGGCTTCAACAAGGAGCTGCCCGGCGTCCTGATCCTGTCCAGCGACAACATCGCCGCCCCGGCCGACCCGCTCACCGGCGACCCGGCCCGGCTGGCGTACCTCGGCCTCACCCAGGTGTACACCGGGGCGGTCGAGGTGCGCGCCGGCCAGGCCCTCGGGCCGGTCGGCGGCAGCGCGCCGACGCGGGTGTCGGACGGGGCCGCGGTGCGCATCGCCAACACCACCGACGGGCCGAACGCCTTCAAGCCGACCGTCGTCCAGGGCGAGAGCCTGTTCCTGTCCGGCACCGGCACCCCGGACGGCCCCGGCGGGGTCGGCACGGGGGCGCTGCGCAACACCGGCGGCAACAACACCTGGAACGGCCCGATCCAGCTCACCGACATCCCGAACTTCGCCCCGACCACGAACCCCGCCCACCAGGTCGCCTTCGGCGTCAACAGCGCCGCCGACATCCTGTCCGTCGGCCCGACCGCGGGCATAACAGA
>DASPHQ010000789.1:0-3590 GCA_035629595.1 Urbifossiella sp.
TGACCGGGCAGGAGGTCCTTGATCCGGTCCCAGTCGGCGTCGGAAATCTCGTGGCGGCGACCCATGATAGCCCTCACTGGCAGGTAAATGAGGACCGCCGCTTACCAGAACCCCCTACCTCATGTCCACACGGCCTAGCCGGAGGGCCAGCCGGGCCACGTTCTTGCGTACCCTGTCGGGGCCGGTGGCGGCGGGCCTGCTTCGGCAGGTGCAGTTCAACGGGCGGACCGAGTACGTGGCGTCGAGTCTGGACCACGTGTCACGTTCCGCCTACGGCGGGCGATAGCTAGGATAGTATTAATAAACTCCCGGAACGAACTTCCATCGTACTCGGCGGACGTACTCTTGGTACGTGGGACTTGTGACGAGCACCTGCTCCTCTAATTCTGCCCGAATAACGAAAGAGGCAGTTCCTATGACCGCGACGAAGCCGTTCCACGGGGACGGTTGTAGCAGGAGGAAGACGAGGTCCGCAGAAAGGTAGAGGGTGTAGACCGGGTGCCGGACGATGCTATACATGAGTCGAGTTCGTACCCCGCGTAGGGCCGGTAAGATTGCGAACGAGTGGCCAAGGGTGATTAGCCCGATGTCCGCCACCAAGTGCAAGCTCACCCGGCCCCACCAGAGGAGGTCGGCGTACGCCGGAACGGTGGTCTCTGCTGGACGGTACGCCAGGGGGTAACACAGGGACCCGCCGCACACGAGCAGGACCCACCAGCGCGTGTCGGCCGCCGCGGCCGGCGGCCGGGTCAGAACGATGCCAACGAGCACTGCTGTTGCGGTCAAATAGGCCACGAGATCGAGGTCCCACACCGTCGCCGGGTCCTTCGTCGCCAGCGACGCCATTACCCCGGTCACTAGGAGCGCGGCTAGGGCGACGTTGGGTCGTCGAGTCCAAGGACCTGGGGGATAGGGAGAAGTCATCGTGCCGGCCGGAAGATCGGTCGCGAGTAGCTCGGGATGTACGTGGGCCGCGTATAGGTCGGCGGCGTATAGCTTGGCCTCGGCTCGTACGTCGGTCTAGATCCGTACCTAGACGGGTCATACCCGTACCCTCGCCCCAGGTACGCGCCCGAGTAAGTTGGGGTGCCGTTGTATGCCCCTGAGCCGCCCGGCAGACCCAGATGCTGAAGGCTGCCCGCCCTGTCACCCAGCAAGAGCGGGTCGCTGGTAAGGTCCCGCCCCAAGTACGTGCCATACACACCTGGTGTACCGAAGGGAGGGGATGCTCCTTCCCGGCGCTTCAACAGATCGAGGTACAGAGCTGACTGAGCTTCTAGTCTCGGGTTGTCTCGCAAGATCGCCTCTAAGGTCAGGCCGCGGTCGCCGGCCGTAATGCCGGAGTGGGTCCGTTGGAGTTCAACGAACGTGGCGGCCCGTTCGAGCTCGGCACGCTCTCGGCGCTCCCGCTCCGCGGCCTCGGCCCGCAGCCGCTCCTGCTCCCGGACTCGTGCCTCCTGCTGTTCCCGCACCCGGGTCAGTTCGGCCTCTAGCGTCGCATAGACCGCTTCCGCCCGGGCCAGCGTCCGCGACAGCCCTGGATCCCCGAACGGCTCGGCTCGCCCGGCCGCCCCGTCCTCCGCGGGAGGCGGGACGCCGACCAGGTTCGCCTTCAGCCTCTGCCGAAGGATCAGGATCTTTGCCGGGTCGGTGCCTGCCCGGGCCAGGGCGTCTAGCCCACCCTCGATATTGGCTGCGCTCCGATGGATCGCGACGGCGATCTCGGTAAACTCCCCCACCCGCTCGGGCGCCCCGCCGTAGGACCGGTATCCACCGGCGAACCGGGACACCCGCTCAGCGACGCCGGCCAACTCTGCCACCCGCTCGGCGTAGCCCACCATCGCGACCCGGGCCCGCTCGGCCTCGACCTCAGAGTTCGTGCCGGTACGGTCTAAATACTCCCGGAGGTGAATGAAGTAGCGCTGGGCCAGTTCCCCGGTCGCAGCCGGCGCCTCCCGCGGTAGCGCGAGGTGCGCGGTCAGAGTCGCGGTCGTCACGTCGGCTAGCGCGGCCGCCGGGCCTCCCCTCCCCGCCGCCCGATCGGCCGCCTCTGCTCGCATCGCCGCGAGCTCTCGTTCCGCGGCTCGGACGTCCACCCGGATTTGCCCGAGGGCGACTACCGCCCCCGACGCGTCCACCAGTCGTACCTGGAGTAGGGTCAGCTCAGCCAACTGCATGAGCTCGCACAACTGTCCGTCGGTGAGTTGGCTAGCGACCCAGCGCGGATAGTTAGCCTGGTACTGGCCGGGAGACTGTTGCCACTGGTGGCTGAGTAGGGTGTCCAGCCAAACGGCCCTTGCTGGGGACGTGAATCGCTCCCGGACGAGCTCGGCGGCGAGGGCGGGGGCGTAGTACGTATGGTGCGCCCGCTCCACCGCCTGCATCCGACGGAGGCCCAGAATGGCCCCCGCCAACACGTCCCGCGGCGGCGTCTGGCCGAGAAGCAGTTCTACCCGACGTGCGAAGGCGGACACGTTCGTGCCGTCCCGGGCCAGCGCGGCGTCCAATAGCTGGTGCTCTCGCTGGGCGATCTCGGCGTCCCGGGCCTGCCAATCCCGGACGATCCCGGTCAGGACCTGCGGCTGGGCGGACGCGGCGCGCAGGGCCTCGCCGATGCGCGCCGCCGGGTCTACTTGGGGCACCCCCCGGGCCGCGCCGAGTGCAGCAATCCTTCCTAGAGCCAGCTTGATGGCCGGTCGGTAGACTCCTGGTTCCAGCACCTCCCGTCGCTCGAGCTCACTGAGTTTGGCCTGCCATCGGCCCTGTAGCCCGTCACGTTCATCCTGGGTAAGTACGGCGAATTCATTCTCCGGAACGGTCCCGCGGGGCAACCCGATCGCGGCTGCGGCCTTGCCGAGGAAGCCGCGTGCCCAGTCCACTGCCGCCTGGGCCCGGAAGGCTTCACCGGATTCGGCAAGAGTCAGTTCCTCTCGCGCGCGAACCAGTGCCTGGACCGCTCCGTGGCGGGCGCCCTCGAGCCACTTCGCCCCATCCGGAGAGAGGATAGCTTCCGGCCGCGGGTCACCAGCCACAACTCCCCCGGCCGGGGGAGGTGAAGTTCCTTCCCTTCCTGCCTTGGTCACCGGCGGGGGTTCAGCCCGGCCCGCGATCTTCGGAGTTTCGGGCCGGGCCCCGCCCTCCGCCGCGGGAGGGAGGGGGCTTCTTCCTTCCAGGCACCGGATGCGGGCCGTCACCAAGTCGGCCGCGCCGAGCGGTGTGATGGCGGCCTGCGCGTACTCCCGCTCCTTAATCGCGGCCCTCAGCCGGGCAGTCGCATCACGGAGCGCCTCTGCTACCGGGCCATGCGCCTCGGCGGAGCCGACAACGGCCGGAGTCGGTCGATCGGGCGACCGAGGCGGTAATCCCGGTTGCGGCTGGGACCAGACGAGATAAGTCACGAGGCTCGCGAACCCGCCCAAGAACATCCACGGCTTCATGGGGAGCCCCTGAGCTCGGCTGGTGCCGATTCTCCATCGCTCACGTCGCCGGCGCCAGCGTGGTGAGCAGTAGTTCCCGTACGGGGCCGGGAAGTTTCTGGAGAGCCGTGCCGTCGCCGGCCTGTGGCAAAACGGCTTCGTCCCACAACCACC
>DASPHQ010000790.1:0-12574 GCA_035629595.1 Urbifossiella sp.
GCGAGAACCGGCCGCCACTCGTCACCGGCGCCGACGGCCGCGCCGTGGTCGAGCTGTTCACGGCCATCTACCTCTCAAACCGCGAGCGGCGGGCCGTGCGACTGCCGCTCTGAATGCAAGTTTTTTTCTCCCTCCGACCGAGATTATTGTTTCCGCCGCGCCTGCCACCGCGTCGCGGAAACAAGTGTATCGGTTAGAAATACGTGCGTTCGATCCGGCCGCGGACTTGCCCACCGGTAGGTTGTGCGGGTCGTAGCGATTTTGACGGCGACGCGGGCGGGAACGGGCGGTACAACGGACGCAGCCCACACCACCGCGAGGACCGAACGTGAGGACGATCGTACTGTCCCTGGCGATCCTGACCGGGGTCGCCGCCCCGGCCCAGGCGGACACCATCCCCCTGTTCACCGGCGTCGGTGGCGGGCCGTTCCCCGGCAGCTATCAGCTCAACACCCCGTTCGAATTCGAACTCCGCGCCCCCGGTCTAAACTCGTTCACCGACTTTAACCTCGACCTGATCGTCGAGACGGCCAGCCTCGACCCCGTGACGCTGCTGAACGTCGAGGTGTTCCGGCCGGCCGACGCCGACTACGCCTTCGGGGCGAGCGGAACCTTTAGCTCCAGTCAGTCGGCCGTGCTCGGGAGCCCGCAGTTCACCGTCAACCTCGCCGGGACCAGTGGCGGCGGCAGCGTGAACACGACCGCCGGCGCGAACGAGGTGCTGGCCCGCTTCCGCGTCACGCCGGGGCCGAACCTGAACGAGCCGGTGACGTTCTACATCGACGCCGGCTCGTACACTATCGGCGGCTTCCCGGAGAGCGGCCAGGGCCTACAGCCGCCCGACCCGGTCACGGTGTTCCCGGAAGCGTCGCCGGAACCCGCGCCGGTGCCCGGGCCGGGCGGGGTGGTGTTGCTGGGCGTGGGTGGCGTGCTGTTGCTGGCTCGGCGTCGCGTGTTGCGTCAGGCGTGAGCGCTCCGCCCGGCGAGCCGACCGCCGTGAGGCGGCGGAAACGTTCTTGACGCGCGTCACCCGCCGCCTCACGGCGGTCGGCTCGCCGGGTTGTTGGATGCTCACTTCTTCGCGGGCCGGCCGAACGCCGCCGCAAGATTCGAATAGCTCGTCCGCGCCGCGGCCGTGGGGTCGTACCCCGCGCGGTTGAACAGCATCGCACTCACCTCCACGACGACCGGGCCGCGGTAGCCGGCCGCCGTCAGCAGTCGCACCAACTCGGGGTAGTTCGTCCCGTGCTCGCCGGGGAGCAGGAACTCGAACTTCTCCGCACTCCCGCGGGCGTCCTTGACGTGCGCGAACGCCGCGAGCGGCGCCACCGTCCGCACCGCGTCCGCGACGGCGACGCCGCGCAGGGAATAGTGGCTGTGGTCGAAGGCGAGGCGGAGCCACGGGCTGTTCACCTGCCCGACCAGCCACGCGGCCGCGGCCGGGGTGTGGAGGGCGCCGCCGACGTGCGGCTTCACCGCGACCACCGTCCGCGCCGCCCGGCCCACCTCCGCCCACGCCCGCAGTCGCTCCGCCATTCGGTCCTTCACCGCGTCCCAGTCGGCCGGGCGGCCGCCGAGCACGGTCTCGACCGGCGGCGGCCGGTCCGGCGACAGCGCGTGACCCAACTCGGCCGCGGCGCGGAGGCGGTCCAGGTTCGCACGGTGGGCGGCGTCCGCCGCCGGCTCGGTCAGGTTCTCCATCAGCCCGAGAAGAGACAGACCGCTGTCACCGAGCCGGCCGCGCAACTCGCGGCGGTCGGCGGCGGTCAGCCGGGCGGGCTCGGTCGTGTAGCCGGGGAGGAGGGCCAGTTCGACGCCGTCGTACCCGACCGCGGCGCACGTGCGCAGCGCGTCCGGCAGCGGCACCGCCTTCATCCCGTACAGGCTGAAGCCGAGCGGCAGGCGCGGCGGGGCGGGCTGTGCGGCCGCGACCCCGCCGGCGGCGAGCACGGCGGCCAGACACTCCCGCCGCGTCGGCCGGGTCATGGCGTCACTTCTTGTTGTGGACGGTGAGCTTCACGGTGGCCGTTTTGCTGAGGCCCGTCACGGTCACGGTGGTAGCCACGTCCGGCCCCAGGTCGGCCTGGATGCTCCCCGCCGACTTGGCCCGGTCGAGCGCCAGCGCCTTCGACGTGGGGAGGTTGATGTCGCCCTCCTTCACGTCCTCCGACTTGTAGATGCCGACATCCACCGGCTGGTTCGACTCGTACTCCACGGTGATCCGCTGGGGCTTCGGCTGCTTCGGGAGCATCATCGTCTTGACCTCGCCCGACATCCCCGAATCGCTCGCCGAGACCGTCCAGGTCCGCGTCTCTTCGAGTTTCGCCGGGCCGCACCCGCCCGGAGCGAGCAGCACGACCGCGGCCAGGAACAGGAACGAACGGGTGAGCACGGCGGCCTCCGGTGTCAGGGTGGTTGGTTGAGGTTCGCGATCAGACTACGGGAAAGCCCGGGGACGGCCGTCCCCGGGCTTTCGGTCCGTTGACCTACAACTCGCCGTTGGCCCCGGACTACTCGACGCGGCGGAGCAGGGGGGTCAGCATCCGGGCGGCGACGTTCATCGCCGTGCCGGGGACGAACACGTCGACGGCGGCGGTCTGCGGCTTGAGCGTCACCGCGAACCCAATGTAAGTCGGCTCGCCGCGCACCGTGCCGAGGTTGCCGGGCGGCGCCGCGCCGCCGGGGATGGCCGCCATCGTCGCCTTCACCTGCTCGTACAGCATCGTGATGGTCTGGCTCGTCTCGGCGAGGTAGAGGGCGTTGGCGTCCGCCGGCAGGTTCGACCGTGCCGTCTTGTACCCGGCCTCGCCGCCGACCCCGGCCGTGCCGTCCAGGTAGTCGTCGAGCAGCTTGCTGGCGGTGGCCCAGTCGGCGGCGGTGAGCGTGGCCAGGGACTTGCCGTCGCTGCCGATCCAGTACGTCATCTTCTCCTTCGCCATCCGCTTGACGTTCGCCAGCGTGGACTCGCGGACGTTCTCCGGCAGCGCGCGGACGGTCGCCTCGAAGTCGAACGAGAGCTTGACCTCGGCGAACGTGAACCCGCGGTGGGTCTCCGCCGCCTCGGTGACGCGCGTCTTCCCCTTGGTGACGATCCCCATCACCTTGCCGCCGGCCGGCACCGCCCCGTACGCCCCGACGAGGGCGGTCGCGGCCTGCTTGGCGGCCTTGTACTGCGTCACCGTGAGGGACGAGTCGGCCCCCTTGCTGGCGGAAATCTCGATCCCCGCGCCGGACGCCGACACCTGGTCGAGGAGCTTGTTGATCTTCGCGTTCGTGCCCTCATCCTCGTCCGGGGCCGTGAACTGCTGGGTGAAGGCGCGGAACGTGTCGCTCGCCTTCCGCCCGAACCGCGACCCGCCGTAGAACGTCAGCCCCGTGGGGAGCTTGGCGACGTCGGCCAGCGGCGTCGGCGCCTCGGTCGCCAGGGACGTGGCCGTCGGGCTGTCGGCGGCGAACCGGGTGCGGACGCCGAAGTGGAGCCCCGCGGGGCGGAACTCGAGCGACAGCAGGAGCCCCTGCGAGTCCTCGACGCCCTGGAGGATGCCGGTGAACATCGTCTTGACGAGCTCGATCTGCTTCTTGTCCAGCCCCGGCAGCGCGCCCTGCATCTCGGCCTGCTGGAGGCCGAAGTCGATGAGCCCCTTCACCTGCCGGATGTTGTCGCCGTACAGGTCGTTGATGACCTCCATGTTCAGGTAGATGGCGGCGTCGGCGGCGAGGAACGTGCTGGACATGTCCGGCCCCATCGAGCCCGACAGCGCCCGGGTGTACGGCCCGGCGTAGCTCGCCGCGACCTCCTCGCTCGGCGACAGCACCACGTAGTCCTTCAGGTCGGCGAGGTAAAACTTCTTCGCGTCCTTGCCGCCGAACGAGAGATCGACCGCCTCGACGCCCTTGCCCGCCTTCGCCAGCGACGTGCGCTCGGCGGCGGTGAGGAAGGAGCGCTTGAACTCGGCGTAGCTGTTTACCGGCAGGAGCAGCGCGAGCGCCGACTCCTCGTCGCCGAGCTTCGAGAAGTCGTGGACGACGGCGTACAGGCGGCGGTCGCCGGGGACGGCGTCGGTCTTGCGGCCCTCGAACGCCTTGTCGACGCCGAGTTCGAGGACGTTGCGGACCTTGTCGGCCTCGGCCTTCGGGAGGGCGTCGGTCATCTTGGCGAGGCGGTCGGTGGTCTTCTGCCAGCCGTTGACCGCGACCACCAGCGGCGCCTTGGCCGGGTAGGGGAGGGTGACGTTCTTGCCGGCCGGCGGCTGGGCGGCGACGGGGCCGGCCGCGGCCAGGGCCACGACGGCGGCGAGGGGGAGGCGGAGGGTCCGCAACATCGGCGGTGTCTCGTGGGGGGCGGGGAAGGGTTCCGGGGGCATCATACCGAACCGGCCTGCCGGCGCGCAGGGGCGGCGACCACGCTACCCGGGCGAACGGATTTCGGTTTCAACCGACGGGTGATTCGCCGCCGGCCGGCGGTCCTTTCACGACCCGTCGCCCTCGGCATCGGCGTCGTCCTGGTTCTCGAGTTTGAACGGCTGCCACACGTGCGGGCGGGCGAGCGGCTCGATGTGGAGCACCTCTTCGCCCTTCTGGAACACCCGGACCGAGCCGCTCGACTGGCTGACGGCGAAGGCGATGGCGTTCGTGTGCTTGCTGATGCCGGCGGCGGCGGCGTGGCGGCTGCCGAACCCCTTGCGGAGGTTCAGGCCATCGGCCCGCGCCCCGAGGTGGAGGCACGCGGCCTCGGCGATGCCGTCGCGGCCGATGAGGACGGCGCCGTCGAGCTTGGCGATCTCCTTGATCTGCTCGCGGACCTCGCGGTCGCGGATGTCGCGCTCGGCACGGGTGTAGCCGCGGAACGGGTTGTAGTTCTGGAACCGCGACAGCCCGAGCACCTTCCGCGTGTCGCCGACGACGAGGATGGTGCCGATCGGTTGCCCCTCGCGCCCCTCGCGGCCGATCTCGGTGGCGAGCTCCACCACCGCCCGGAGCACGTCGATCGGCACCGACTTGCCGAGGATGCGGAGGTCCTGCGAGGTCATCCGCTCGAGGTGCTCGCCGAGGTGGATGATGCTGAGGCTGTCCACCGGCTCGGGGGCGTCCTCCAGGGTGGCGATGCCGTTGTAGAGGGCGACGACGTGCGACCCGGGTTGCAGCATCTCCTCGCTGACGGCCTTGAGGAGGGCGTCGTTCATCCGCTCCTGGGTGGGCCGCGGCTCGGGGTCGAGGTCGATGACGGTCCAGTCGGGGTGGTCGCGGAGCGGCTTGGTGAGGGCAGGGTTTTCCGCAGCGACGAACAGCCGGCAGCCGACGAGGAGGCGGCCGACTTCGTCCCAGTCGATGGACGTTTCGGTGAGGACGAGGACGGCGTCGGCGGGGAGCGACTTGACGAGGTCGCGGGCCGCCTGGAGCAGCGCGACGGTTTGGCTCGGCAGGCTCATGGGCGACGGTTCGGCGAAGGGGTTACCGACCCCACTGTATGACGGTTCGCACGTCGGGCCAACCGAAGTGGCGGGATTTCGGGCGGAATTCCCGCCCCGCGCCGCGGGTGGTAAACTGGGCTGACCCCGGAGGCGTCGCGATGCCGCTTTACGACCATTTCCACGGCCGACTCAAGGTCGAACGCAACTGGCCTTCCGTCCACCACCAGTGGTGTGGCGCCATCGCAGCCGAGCTGAACAAGTGGCTGCCTTCGGATTTCGTGGCCGAGGTGCCGTGCCGACTCGGCAGCGCGGTCGAGGCCGACATCGCGGAACGCCGGTTCGAGCGCGACGAACCCGACTCCCGAATCGGCGTCGGCGGTCACGGTGACGGCGGCGGAGTTGGGGTCGCCACCAAGGCGATCCCCGCGACGGCGCCGCAACTGTACGACCCGCCGAGCGCCGACACCGAGATGCCGGGCACGTTTCCAGACGACTTGTTGGTCGAGGTCGTGAACCGGTCGGCCCGGTGGCACGTCGTCGGCGTCGTGGAGTTGGTCAGCCCGGGGAACAAGAAGGAGCGGAGCGAGCGCGACCAGTTCGCCGCCAAGTGCATGAGCTACCTCCAGCGCGGGATCGGTCTGGTCGTGGTGGACATCGTCACCGAGTCACGCCACAACCTGCACGACGAGATGGTCCGCCTGGCCGAGTACGACCCGCGCTTCGAGTTCCCCGAGCCGACGCACACCTACGCGGCCTGTTACCGGCCGGTGCGGCGCGCGGAGCAGAACCTCATCGACCTGTGGCGGTGGCCGCTCGCGGTCGGGGCGGCGCTGCCGGCGGTGCCGCTGCCGCTGACCGGCTACGGGTGTGTCCGGCTCGACCTGGAGGCGACGTACTCCGAGGCGTGCGAGCGCTGCCGCATCCCGTGACCGGCCTTGACGCCGCCGGCGCCCGCCGGCATACGGCCCGCCAACGGTCGTCCGGGCGCGGGGGTTTGCACATGCTGCGGGTCTGTCTGGCGGCGGTCGCGGCGGCGGTCGGCATCTTCGGCACGGTCACGGCCCAGCCGCCGGCGGCGCCGGCCGGCGACCTCGCGGTCCTCCAGGGGAACTGGAAGCCGCTCGCTATCCAGCACGAGGGCAAGAGCCAGGCGCCCGTCGACGAGATGGCGAAGCTCACCGCCGTGTTCGACGGCAGCGAGTACCACCTGTACTACGCCGACAAGACGAAGAACCCGCCGACCGTGCTGAAGCTCGCGGTCATGACCGTGTCCCTCGACCCGAACACGAGCCCGAAGGGGATCACCTTCGAGTTCGCCGCCGGCAACCTGAAGGGGCAGAAGCGGCACGGCATTTATGAGGTCGCCGGCAACGAGCTGAAGCTGTGCTACGGCCCGGTCGAGCGGCCGCGGCCGACGCAGTTCGCCACCGCCGCCGGCAGCGGTCACTTCCTCGAAGTGTGGGCCAAGCAGCCCAAGTAGCGCGGCCGCGCCCGTAGAATAGCGAACCCGGCCGCGCGGCGGGGTGTCCGACCCGGCATGACCGCCACCGCCCCCGCACCCCCGCTGATGGACGCACACACGCTCGAACTCCTTCAGTTCGACAAGGTCCGCGACCTGCTGTCCGGCTACGCCGCCACGTCCCTCGGCCGCGACCTGAGCCGCGCCGTCGAGCCGCTCCCCGACGCCGACACCATCCGCGCCGAGACCCGCCTCGTCACCGAAATGGTCGAGGCGCTGGGCCTCGGGCAGGCGCCGCCGTTCAGCGGCCTCCACGACGTGCGGCTCCTCGCCCGCCGCGCCGCGATCGGCACCATGCTCTCGGCCGAACAGCTCCTCGAAGTCGCGGACACGCTGTCCTGCACCGGCGCGATGTACCGCTACCGGATGCGGCTCGCCGAGCACTTCAACGGCCTCATCGACCACCTCTCCGGCGTCGACGACCTCGGCCTCGTCGCCAAGACCATCAGCGGCTGCATCGACACCCGCGGCCACGTCCTCGACATGGCCAGCCGCGACCTCGCCGCCGTGCGGCAGCTCCTCGCCGACCTCGACGAGAAGGTGAAGCACGAGGTCCGCCGGCTGCTCGCGAACCCTGAACTGCGGCGCATCCTCAGCTACCCGAACGCCACGATCCACGGCGACCATTACGTCCTGCCGGTCGCGGTGAACCACCGGCACAAGGTGCCGGGCGTCGTCCACCGCGTCAGCGGCACGGGCGAGACGATCTTCGTCGAGCCGGCGAGCATCGCCAACCTGAGCGCCGAGCGGGTGACGCTCAAGGCCGACGAGGACCGCGAGGTGAAGCGCGTCCTGCGGCGGCTGAGTGCCGAGGTCGGCAAGGTGGCGAGGCCGCTGGCGTACGCGGTCGAGGTGCTGGCGAAGCTCGACCTGGTGACGGCGAAGGCCCGGTACAGCCGCGACTTCGGCATGTACGCCGCCGAGGTCAACGACGAGCGCCGCCTGTGGCTCCGGCAGGCCCGCCACCCGATCCTCGAACACCTCTTTCGGAACGAACCACCCCCGCTGCCGACGCCGACCGACCCCGCCCCGCCGGCCCGCAAGGTGATGCCGATCGACCTGCGGCTCGGGTATGGGTTCAACCTGCTCGTCGTCACCGGCCCCAACACCGGCGGCAAGACGGTCACGCTGAAGACGACCGGCCTGTTGTGCCTGATGGCCCAGTGCGGCATGCACGTCCCCGCCGGGGAGGGGAGCCAGGTGCCGGTCTTCCGCCACATCCTCTCCGACATCGGCGACGAGCAGAGCCTCGAACAGTCGCTCAGCACGTTCAGCTCGCACGTCACGCGCATCGCCACCATCCTCCGCACCGCCGACGCCGACAGCCTCGTCCTCCTCGACGAACTCGGCGCCGGCACCGACCCGACCGAGGGAGCCGCGCTCGGCCGGGCCATCCTCGACGAACTCGACCGCATCGGCTGCCGGGCGGTCGTGACGACGCACCTCGGCGACTTGAAAACGTACGCCTTCAACAACGACCGCGCCGAGAACGGGGCGGTCGAGTTCGACGCGGAGACATTGCGGCCCACGTACCGGCTGCTGACCGGGCAGTACGGAATGAGCAACGCCCTGAAGATCGCCCGCCGGCTGAAGCTGCCGAAGGCGGTGCTGCAGAAGGCCCGCCGCTACCTGAAGCGCCGCCAGGGGAAGACCGGCGAACTGGCCCGCCTCCAGGAGCTGCGCGAGGAGGCCGAGAAGGCGAAGGACGTGGCGCTGGCGGCTGCCCACGAGGCGACCCGCGAGAAGGAGGACTTCGAGCGACGCCGGGCGCAGCTCGACCGCGAAGCAGAGGCGGCGCTGCGGCTGCAACAGCTACGGGCGGGGCTCAAGGTCGGCGACGTGGTGCTGGTGTCGCGGTTCGACAAGACCGGCAAGGTGGTCCGCGTGGACGCACGGAAGCAGACGGTGACGGTCGGCGTCGGCATCGGCCAGTGGGAGGTGCCGTTCGACGAGATCTTCCCGTCGCCGGGGTGAGACGCGGTGGGTGTTCACCCGAAGGTTGAGGGCGGGGAAAAGCCCACCCGTTGCAACGGGTGGGCTTGCGGCGCGAGAGTGCTACGATTCTCGCGGATCCAGTATCACGACGCTAGCAACTCCGGCTTCACCTTCTCGACGTACCTCACCATCACCCCCACGAGAAACCCCTCGATCACCACCACGGGGAGGTGGGCAAGCAACACCAGCTGCGCCAGCGTCGTCCAGTCCTCCTGCCCGCCGAGAAGCAGAACGAGGTAGTTCAGTACCGCCGCCCCCGCGACCGCGCCGCCACCGAGAACCATGCCCCGCGCGAACGCCGGCACGCCGCAGCGCCGCAGCGCCGGGTGCACCGCCGCGGCCGCGACCGCGGGAACGGCGATGATGCAGGTGTTCAGCCCGAGCGTGGTCAGCCCGCCGTGCGCGAGCAGGAACAGGTGGAGCGTGAGGCCGACGGCGATTGCCAGCGGTGCCCGCCGGCCGAGGCACACGCCGAGCAGCCCATTCAGGATCGGGTGGACGCTAGTCGGCAGCACGGCGAGCCGCAGCGGGATGCTCGACGCGACGAAGAACGCCGCGGTCAGGACGCCGACGCGCGGGATGTCGCGCTCGGGCAGGCGCCAGCAGGCGACGGCCACCAGCGCCGCCGCCCCGACGAACCCGCCGACGTACCACGGCTCGGTCACCGCCCCGTCGGACAGGTGGACGGCCAGCAGTGACAACGGGATGTCGCTCACTTCCCGCCGACCACCGCCGCCCGCGCGGGCGAACCCGCCACGTCGGTCAGTTCGACGCGCAGGTCGTCGGCCCGCTTCGCCCGGTCGATCACCACCGTGACCGTCTGCACGCCCGCCGGCAGGTCGAGCGTGATGTCCGCGGCCGGCTCGGCGGCGCGGCCGTTGACGAACAGCTGCATTCCGACGACGGAGTTGAACTTCAGCCCCACCTTGCCCGCGGTCGTCACGTCGAGCTGGAAGCGGGCCACGGCGAGCGGGTCGTTGCCACTCCAGACGACGAGCCGAGGCAGCTCGGCGGCCGGGAGGGCGCCGCTCACCTTCGAGTAGAGCGGCGTCCACGCGAACGGCGTACCCGGCTCCGCGGCCGCGGCGAGGCGGGTGCGGCGGGCCAGGTTCATGTTCTCGGGCGTCCCCTCGATGATCTCCCAGCGGCGCACCACCCGGGCCGGGCTCGCCGCGTACGGGCCGACCTTGCCGAGCTCGCTCAGGAACCGCGCCAGGTCGGCCACCTCCTGCCGCGTCAGCGGGTCGAGCAGCCCCTCGGGCATCATCGACTTCGTCTTGCCGCGCTCCACGATGTCGCGGGTGGGGATGCTCACCTCCTGGTCCTTCTCGTCGCGGAGGACGAGATTCCCGTTCGCCTCGCGGACGGCGATGCCGACCCGCACCTTTCCGTCGGCCGTCTCGACGCGCTCGGTGTGATACCCCTCCTTCACAGCCTTGTTTGGCAGGAGCAGCGCCTCCACGACGTAGTCCGGCGGGGCGCTGGCGCCGAAGCTCGACAGGTCCGGGCCGACGCGGCCGCCGGCGCCGCCGACGGCGTGGCACGACAGGCACTGTAACTCGCGGCGGCGGAAGATCGCCTCGCCGCGGGCCGGGTCGCCGAGCGCGACCAGATCGGCGACGCGGGCGCGGATGTCATCGGGCGTCGGCTCGGTGCGGGTGTTCAGGCCGCCGGCCTTCGTCAGCGCGTCCGGCAGCCCACCGGCGTCGGCGCCGACCGCCGACCGGACGGCGCGGAGGCCGAGCTTCGCCACGTCCGGCGGGAGCTTCGCGCCGGCGAGCGCCTTCGCGAGCGCCGGCGCGCCGCCCTTGCGACTCATGAACGCGGCGTACAGGTCGAGCAGGTTGTCCTTCGCCTCGGCCGTGGGCAGGAACGCGGCCGCCTTCCCCGCCGCGAGCGGCAGGTCGAGCGCCGCGAGGGCCACGACCGCCTGCCGCTTCACGTCGGCCGATGCACCGCCGGTGGCGAGGTCGCCGAGTGTCGTCTTTGCGGCAGGGTCGCCGTACAGAGCGAGTGCGTCGAGCACGGCCGCACGCAACTCGGGCGGCGTGTCGGCGGCCGAGCCGACCTTGAGCAACTCGCCGCGGTGTTCCGGCATCTTCCACTGGCCGACGATCCGGGCCGTCGTTCCGCGGACCGCCACCGCGGGGTCGGTCATCAGGCTGGCAAGCCCGTTGGGCTGAGCGGGTCGGCCGACGCGGCGGAGTCGCACCGATTCCTCGACGGCGCGTACCAGTTCGGCCCGCTGCTCCGGGGTGACGCCGGAGTCACGCCCGGCGAGTGCCAGCACGCGGTTGATTTCCTCGGGACCGCCGACGCGGGCCAGCAAGAGCCACAGGCCGTGGACGTTCTCGGCCGGCACGCGGCCGGACTCGATCAGCGCCAGCACCGGCTTCACGGCGTCCGCGCCGCCGACGGCGTTGAGCGCGAACGCCAGCTTCTTCGGGTCGCCGCCGAACGTCAGCTTGCCGGCCTTGAACTCTGGCATCCACTGCGGTTCGAGTTCGCGGAGTGTCAGCCACAGGGCGTAGTCGAGGGTGCGGTCCATCGGCTTATCGAGCGCCTTCAACGCGTCCTCGGCCGCCTTCGCCGACCTGATTCCCGAAAGCGCCCGGACCGCCTCCAACCGCACCCGGGGGTGGTCGTCCCCGACCGCCTTCTCGATCGCGGCCACGGCGCCCTTGAGTTCGGCGTTCTGGCCGAGCATCCGAACCGCGGCGGCGCGAACACGCTCGCTCTTGAACCGCCCGGCCAGGACCGGGAGGATACGGGGCGTCTGATTCAACCCCTGCTGCACCCACAGCAGTTCCAGCGCGAGTTCCTCGCTGAAGCTGCCCGCCTCCTGCTTCACGAACGCCTCGAATTCCTTGTTCAGGTCGGCATCCTTGCCGCGCTCGACGAGCACCCGCTTCGCCATCTGGCGGGTGAAATCCTCGGGCGCCTTCAGCGCTTCCAGCAACTCGGGCACCGTCGCGCCTTCGAGCTTCGGCCACGGGGCGAGGGGCCGACCCTTCGCGGTCACGCGCCAGATGCGGCCGTGCGTCTTGTCGCGGCGCGGGTCGCGGAAGTCGACCTCGCCGTGCTGGATGATCGGGTTGTACCAGTCGGCGATGTACAGCGCCCCGTCCGGCCCCATCTTCGCGTCGATCGGCCGGAACGCCGGGTGGCTGCTCCGGATCAGCGGCTCCTGCTCGCGGCTCGCGTAGCTGCTGCCGTCGTCCTGGAGCTTGAACCGGCAGACGCGGTGCCCGCGGAAGTCGTTGGTGACCAGATCGCCCTGCCAGTCGTCCGGGAAGTGCCGCCCGGACACGACCTCCAGCCCGCAATACTTCGGCGACCCCGGGTTCAGCCCGTGCATGATGCGCTGGACGTGCGGGCCTTGGGCAGTCGGGTAGTACGCCCCGGGAACCGCGTGGTTGATGCCCTCGCCGCCGGCGCCGTCGGTCACGAACGACTGGCCCCACCGGTCGAAGGCGTGGCCCCAACTGTTGATCCACCCGCGTGCGAAGATGTCGAGTTCCGTCTTGTCCGGGTTGAATCGCCAGATGCCGCCCGCGTTGAGGCGCTTCACACCGTGCGGCGTCTCGATGTGCGAGTGGATGTAGATCGACTGGCTCATGTACAGGCAGCCGTCCGGCCCCCAGCGGAA
>DASPHQ010000791.1:0-2005 GCA_035629595.1 Urbifossiella sp.
GAGGGGCGGGAACGCGGCGCGCAGCTCGTCCCGCTCGGCCACGGTTCGCCGGTACTCCTCCGGATCGACGGCGAGGGTGTTGCGCAGCCGCGCGTTCTCCTGACGCGACGCCTGGAGGGCGCCGGTCGCCAACAGGCTGAGCGTGAGTACGACGACGAGGGCGAGGATCATGGCGTCAGCCAGGGCGACCCAGCCGATCGCGCCGGCCTCCTCGCGGGTCGGGGTGTGGGGGCGGCGCAAGGGCGGCTCCGAAAGGGGGTGAGGGCGGGCTCACGACGGGCCGAACAGGCGGGACAGGAACGACCCGCGCGGCCGGGCCCGGGCGGCTTCCGCCAGGTCGCGGAGGAGCTCGGCGATTTCGCGCTGCTGGTCGGTGGCCCGCTGCATCTGGTCGAACGCCCGGGCCAGCTGGCGGATCTCGCCGACCAACTCGCCCGCCCCGGTCAGCGGCCGGACCGATTCGACCACGCCGGCCAGGGCGGTCGCCGCCCGGTCGATCTGGGCGAACCGGGCGGCCATCGGCTCGAGCCCGCCGGCCGACAGCGCGCCCACCTGCCGGCCGGCCTCAGCCACCGTGCCGACCGACCGGCCGAGCGCCTCAACGGCCGGCCCGATCGCGGCCTGGACCGCCCGCAGTTGCTCGGCCACGCCGGTCGTCGCGGCGAGTGCCTCGGTCATCCGGTCGTAGGCCGGGACGAGGTGGGCGGCGGCGTCATGGTGACGGCCGGCGGCGGCGGTCATGGCCTCGGCCGCGGCCGCCAGCGGCGCCCCCACGTCGCCGATCCGGTCGAGCACCCCCTGCACCGGGGCGAGCGACCGCGTGAACGGCACCAGCCGGTCGTCCACCGCCGCCGCCAGGGTTCCGACCGTCTCCCCGAACCGGGCGACCGCCGCCGTCGTGGTGCCGGTCAGGGTGCCGACCCCGTCGGCCAGGCCGGTGGTCGCGGCGCGGCACTCGGAGAGCGCCGCGGCGAACGCGGCCTGCGCCGGGCCGAGGCCGGTTTCGACCGACGCCCGCAGTGCCACGGCCACCTCGTTATGAGTGTTCACCGCCCCGCGCAGGTCGCCGACCTGGCCGCGGAGATCGGTCGCGGTCGCGGCCAGGTCGGCGGCCGCCCGCGCCCCGGCCGCGCCCCACTCCGCATGGGCGCGGGAGGTGGCCTCGAGCTCGGTCGCCGCCGACCCGGTATGGGCGGCGAGCTGGCCGAGCGTCTCGCCGGTCGAGGTCAGCGCGCGCGTCAGCTGCGCGGTCAGGTCGGCCTGGTCGCCGAGCGCCGCGGCCGCCTGGGCGAGCCGGGCGGCCGCCGCCTTCGACTCGTCGGCCGCGGCCGAGAACCGGCCGGCCGCCTGCCCGATTTCCCCGAGCTCGGCGCGGAGGGCGTCGGCCACCGGGCCGAGCGGGTTGTCCGCGCCGGCGGCGACGAGGAGGTCGTCGAGCCAGTCCCGGGCGGCGGCCCGGGCGCGGTCGGCGGCCGGCTGGACGATCAGCAGCAGGAACTGGTTGAGGAGCGCGAGCACCGCCCCGACCGCGACCCCGAGCATCAGCGGCAGGGTGGCCCGGAGAACGGCACCGAGGTCGGTGCCGTCCGTCCCGGAGGTGGGGTTGAACCCGAAGAATCCGAGGGCGGTGAGGAGGAGGCCGACGAGCGGGGCGGCGTAGCCGAGCCGCTGGAGGGCCGACAACCAGAACGACGACCCGAGGTGCCAGTCGAGTTCGCCGAGGGCGGCGGCCCGGTCGGGCGGGGCGGGCCGGCCGTCTCGCGCCCGCCACCGGCCGCGGAGCCAGGCGAACCAGCCGGACGCCCGGGTGTCGGCGACCAAGGCGGCGGGGCCGCCGGACGCCAGTCGGCGGACCTTCCACCGGAACCGCTTCAGGAACCACCAGTACCTGAGCGCCGCCAGCAGCTGCAGCCCCAGGCAGACGCCACCGCCGTACAGCACCAACGGGTTGCGGAGTAGTTCGATGTCCATCGGGTCTCTCGGGGGCGGGGCGGTCGGCCGAGTA
>DASPHQ010000792.1:0-7923 GCA_035629595.1 Urbifossiella sp.
ACGATGTAGACCGCCGGCACGCCGGGCAGGGCGACCGCGGTGTTCGACGGGAGGAACAACTCGAAGCCGTGCCGCGCCGTGTCGGCGAGGGCGGTGCCGAACCCGCCGAGGGCTGTGCCGAGGGGCATGATCGCCGCCTGAACTTGTGCGGCTCCGACCGCGGCGGCGAGCTGGTCGCGGGCCGGGCGGAGGTTGCCGACGGCTGCGGACAGGAACGGGTCGGCCCCGAGGAGTCCGAGGATCGCGTCGAGGGCGGCGAGCGCCTGCGCCCGCGGCACGGCTTCGGCCGGGATCTGGAATAGGGTCGTGAGCGCGGTGGCGAGGTCGTTCAATCGGTTGGCGAGGTCGGGGTTCCCCAATTGCGCGGCGGTGACGGCGGCGTTCGCGATCGCATCCGCCCCGGGCGCGGCGACTCGCACCGGCACGGAGACGTTCTGGGTCGTCGTAGTTGTGAGAACGGTCACCAGGAGGGCGGGGGTGCTGTTCAGCGGGGCGTCGGCGGCGACCGTCAGGTGGACGGCATACGTGGCCGATTCGCCGACCCCGAGGTTGACCGTGGTCGGCACCCCGGCGGCGGTCAACCCGGTTCCGAGGGTTGAGGTCAGCGTGATCGCCTCAGGGACGTTGCCGACGGCGCGCAGCGCGAGGGTCACGTCCGCCGATCCGCCGGGCACCGTGCCCGCCGCGGGCGTGACGGTCGCCACGACGGCGCGCACCGCGGGCACGGTGAAGGTGATGGTTTGAGTCTGGGTGAGAGCCGGATTGGTGGCGCTCGTGGCCGTCACCGCGAACGTGAGCACGGCACCCGGGGCCGGGAGCGGCGCACCGGCCGCCGGCACGAGGTACAGGCCGAGGGTGCCCGTCGCCCCGGCCGGCACGGTCAGACTGCCGCCGCTGGATTTCAGCGAGAACCCGGCGGGCAGGCCCGTGGCCGTGACGGTGTAGGTGTCGGCCGCAGGCCCGAGGTTTGTCACGTTCGCCCGGAACCCGGTCGGCAACGCAGTCCCGCTGTAGGTCACGGTGAACTGCTCGTCGGGCTGGACGGCGAGTGTCAGGCCCGGTTGGGCGGCCGCGACTGTCACCGGGACGATGGCCTGGGCGATCAGATCGGCGTTCGCCTTGGCCCGGGCGAGGATTCGAACCGAGTAGATCCCGGGCTCGGTGCCTGCCGCCGGGATCACCGTCACCACGCCACCCGCGCCGACGACTACCCGCCAGCCGGGCGGGGCCTCGGCGGTCAGGTCGTATCCGCCGGCGAGGCTCGTGGTCACGCTGACCTGGATGTCGGCCGGACTGCTCGGCGTGACGGCCGCGGCCGGCGGGCTGCCCGCGACGCGGATGACCTGGCCGGCGACACCATTGAGGGTGACGGTGTCCGGGCCGGTGCCGCCGGCCGCCAGTGTGACGGCACCGGTGTAGCCGGTGAGGCTGGCCCCGTTGGTCGTGTCGAGGGGAGCCCCGCCGCTGGCCACCGAGCCGGTGCCCGGACCGATGTAAACGACGCCGTCGGTGACAGCCACGGACGCCGTACCGGCGAAACTCGGGGCCGCGACGAGCCCGCTGCCGGTCAGGGTGGCCGCCGGGGCGGAGACGGTGTAGGTGCCCGCCGGCAGGGCGGTGCCGTTGACCGTGAGCGCGTCCGTGGTGAAGGTGAGCGCGACATCGCCGGTCAAGTCGGCCGAGTACCCCGACCAGTCGCCGGCCACGCCGAGGCCGGTCGCCGCATCGGCGTAGGCCGCCAACCGGCCGGTGCCGCGGACCGAGTACCCGGTGCCGCCGGACGACGTGACGGTCGTCCGGCGCCCGGCCGCCAGGGCCACGGCCCCCGTGCCGCGGACGGCCCCGGTGGCGTCCCGCACGGTGGCCCCGTTGGCCGTCAAGGCGGTGATCTGGAACTGGTTGGCGACCGTGGACGACCACGTGGCCGCCAGGCCGCCGGCCAGGGCCGCGCTGCGCGTGGCGACCGTCCCGGTGGTGCTGCCGGCCGGGGCTGCGGGAGCGGGCGTCACGGTGGCCGTGGCCGCGTTCGCGGCCGACAGGTCGGGGCTGATGTCGTAGAGTTGGGCTTCGGCCGGCGGGTCCTTGCCGGCCGCAAGGAATCCGCCCAGGACGAACCCGAGGGCGAAGAAGCCGAACACCGAGGCGGAGAAGGGTCCCAGCCCGCCGGCCGCAACGACGATGGCGCTGCCGCCCGCGGTGGTGGCGAACGCGGTCCCCGCCAGGGCAGGCGTCGCCACCGCCGCCCCACCCGCCAGGCCGACGCCCGTGAGCCCAGCGCCCCAGAGGAACTTGGCCTCGGTCTTGAAGTCCGCGGGGGCGAGATTGATGGCGATAGACCCAAGGGAGATCCCGAGGATGAAAGTGAGGCCCAGGACCGCGGCGTACTCGCCGATCGCATGGTGGCCGCCGTCGGCCGTCACGCCGATCGTATTGCCGGACACCGGGTCGATGTCGTACCAGGCGGTCGTCGGCTGACCGGCGAGCACCACCGGCCGTTCCGGCACGAGAACCGTCCGCCCGGCCCCCAGGGTGGCGGAGATCCGTGCCAGGGCGTCGGGAGAGGCGTCTAGTAGGGCGTCCAGCCGTGGGACGTCGGTCGGGACGAGCAGCACCAACTTGACGCCCTGCCGGGCGGCCGTCTCGATCACGTTCTGGGTGTTCAGTACGCTGCCAGCGGCGTCGGCCGGCCCGACCGACGTGATCGCCTGCCGCTCGGCTACCGTCTCCCCGACACCGCGCATGTACCGGAAGGTGGGGAGCGCAGCCTTCGTCTGACCGGGGGCCGCGAGCACCCGCAGGTCGTCCCGCCGCAGGTCGATGCTGAAGCTGACCGTGGCCGGCTCCTCCGGCCCCTGTGACCGCACCCGACTGGTCGTCAGGATCAGTCGTGGCCGGTCGGCGTAGGCCACGATTCGGGACAGGCTGGCCAGCCGCCCGGTCTGGTAGCCGGACACCTGGGCGAACCGGGCGACCGTGAGTTGGGTCGCGGCCGTGACGAGGTCCCGCTGGGCGGCGGTCAGTTCCGCGGAAGGGCCGGTCAGCGTCGCCCCGATGTCGGCCACCCGCTGTTGGAGGGCGGCCACACGGGCCTCCAGCCCGACCGGCGACCGGGGATTCGTCGCCCCGGCCATACTTGTCAGAGTGAACACGTCGAGGGCGGACAGAGCCGGCGGGCCGTTCGGATCGACACTCACGCTCACCCCGGCCACCCCCTGCCTGGCGGCAAACCCGACGCGGTCGACCAGGTACCGCTCATCCGCCTGGGGCGGGCCGCCCGGCCCCGACCCCGTCGTCCGCAGCAGCACTCCGGTCAGCAATTGATTGCCGAGCGGGAAGTTGGTCTGTACCTCCTGGAAGTCGGTGCCGCGGATCGGCTCGGCCTGCTGCCCGGGCGTCAGTGCTTCGTCGGTGGTGATCAGGTACGGCGAGTACGTGGACGTGCGGGAGACGAACACGAGCCCCGGGATTCCTGTCTGCGTGACAAAGTTCCCGAAAGTAAGCGGGCGGCCGACGAGGTCGACCGTATTGAAGATCCGGTCGAGAACGGTCGTAGTACTCAGCCCGTTGCCCAGCCCGAACGCCGCCCCGATCTGGGAAAACGTCTCAACGTCCACCGCCACCCGCAGCTTGTGACGTAGCGTGTCGGCGACCTCGGTGAAAGTCCCCGTCGCGGCCGTGAACGCCGTGCCGATCGCGCCGCCGGACAGGCCGGACGTGTCGGCGTTCACGAACCCGCCGCCGGTATCGATCTGCAGCCAGTAGTGCTGCCGCGTCTCGGTCAGCAGCTGCGGGTCGTTCGCCGGGTCCGCGACCGGCGTGCCCACCGGGATGTAGCCGACCGTCTGGAAGCTTGGCGGGAACATCGACAGGATGAGATGCTGTGCCAACGGGTCGGACAGCGTCCCCTGGGCGTAGCGCGCCGGGATGCCGCTGGCGCGGAACAGGGCCACCCCCAGGCTCGCCTCGTCGAGCGCGTTGCCGGCGGCGCTCCACATGGTCCCGCGGGCACCCCGCAGCGACCCGGTGTACGACTCGTACCCGACCTCGTCGTTCAGGTAGTCGAAGATCCGCTGCGGGTCGTAGTCGAGCCTCGCCGCCTGCTCCTGTACGAACGGGTCGGTCGTGTTCGCGTCCGGCGTCGAGGCCAGCACGTCCGTTGAGATGATGCGGTTCACGAGCGCCGCGGCCGGCGCGTCGTCGGTCACCGCCCCGGCGTTCCGCGTCCCGAACGCCCGCGCCCCGGAGTCGATCTGCAGGGGCACTGACGCCGGGAAGGTGACCGTCATCGTCACGCTCGCCCGCCCGAAGGCCGGCAACGTCCCGAGGCTCCACGCCAGCTCCTGCCCGCTGCGGTCGGGCAACGCGGTCGCAGCCGCGAACGACACGCCCGGCCGGAGCGTGGACGTGAGCAGCACCCCGGTCACGTCGTCGGCGGTCTGGTTGTAGACGGTGTACGTCACGTCCAGCACGTTGTTCTGCACGCGGTCCACGGTGTACGCCGACAGCGTCCGACCGACCACGACGTCCGGCGGCAGCCCGGCCGCGGGGGCGAGCCGCTCCTCCAGGTACTCGACGCCCAGCCGGGCGGCCCGGCGGCGGGCGGACTTCTTCGACGCCGGGAGCCAGGCCGTCAGGAATGCGGGCGACATCGGTGGTCTCTCGTGGGGCGCTAGCGCGGCGGGCGGGTGGACACGGCGTCGAGGAGGCGGCGGAAGTCGGCACGGCCGCGCAGGGCCGCGAGGTCGGGGTCGGTGGTCAGGAGCCCCGCGGCCTCGGGGGTGCGGAAGTAGCCGGCCGCGTGGAGCCCCCGGAGCAGGTCCACGGCGGTCGAGGCGTACCCCTCGGCCGCGGCGACGGCGGGGAGCGCCCCGAGAGCGGGGTCGGACCGGGCCGGCCCGACCGCGAGGGCGAACGCGCACGCCAGGTTGTACCGGCCGTCCGGCGACACCCCGGGGAGACGGGCCAGCTCGTGCGCCGCGGCCGCCGCGCGGGCGTGCCGGCCGCCGCGGGCGAGGACCAGGACGAGCTCGACCCGGTAGGTCAGCGCCGCCGCCCCCTCCGCGACCGCGACCACGCGCTCCCAGTCGGCCGCGGACTCGAGGAATCGCCCGGCCGCGGCGCGGGAAACGGCCCGCGCCCCGTGCGTCTCCAGCACCCGCTCGCGGGCCGGGCGGTAGCGCCGCTCCCGCTCGAACACCGCGTCCGCCAGGGCGACCGCCCGGTCGTACTTCTCGGCCGCCCCGCCGGCGTCGCCGGTGAACTGGTAGACGTTCCCCCAGTTCCCGTACACGCCGGCCAACGACAGCTCGTACCGGTCGTCCCCGGGGTGCTCCCGGACGAGGTCGGCGAGCAGCGCTTCCGCCCGGCGGAAGGCGTCGGCCGCTGGCGCCCACTTGTTCTGCATGACGTAGGCGGCACCCAGGTTCAGGAGCGTCTCGCCGAGTTCCGCGCGGTACAGGGTGGCGGCGTGCCCGCGCGCGATCAGGTCCGACCGGATGGCGACAGCCCGCAGGTCGTGGGCCTCGACCCGCGGGAAGTCGCGGCGGCGGAGGGCGACGATCGCCAGGTTGTGCTCGACCGCCGCCAGCGCGTTCCGCCCGTCCGGGGAGCCGTCCGCGGCGAGCGCCTCGGCCTCGGCCAGCGACCGCCGCAGGTACGCCTCCTCGTCCGGCGGGCCGCCCGCCGCCGCCGCGAGGTAGTTGAAGGACTGGATCAGTCCGCGGCGGCAGTCGGGGCGGGCGCGGAACTCCGCCGGGAGGCGGTCCAACTCGTCGGCCGCGCGGCGGAAGTCTGCCGCGGCCTCAGCCGCGCGGCCGAGCAGGGTACGCACCGTCGCCACCTCCACGAGCGCGAGGGCGGCGTCGAGGCGGACCAGCGGCTCGGGGTCGTCCAGGCCGCCGAGCACGCCTCGGTAGAACGCGAGCGCGTCCTCGAGCTGGGCTCGCCGCAGGTCGTGCAGGCGGGGGACGTCCGCGGCGCTCAGGGCGTCGGTCCGGCCGACGAGCCGCCGCACGGCGTCGCGGGCCGCGCGGTAGTTGTCCGCCGCCCGCCCGCGCTGCCGGTCGGCCTCCGCGGCGTTCCCGTTCGCCCGGTCCACCTCGGCCCGCAGCCGGGCGGTGTAACCCGCCACCACGGCGAGGAGGGCGACGGCCAGGATGCCGGACGTCAGGATCAAGGCCGCGACCGCCGGCCGGCGGCGGGTCCACTTCCAGGCCCGCGCCGCCGGCCCCACCGGGCGGGCCGTCACCGGCTCCCCGGCGAGGAACCGGCCCAGGTCGGCGACCAGGTCGGCGGCCGCCGGGTAGCGGCGGGCGGGTTCCTTCTCCAGACACTTCAGGCAGACCGTTTCCAGGTCGGCCGGGACCGCCGGGTTGAGCGCCCGGGGTGAGACCGGGTCGATCTCCAGCACCTGGGTCAGGGTGGCGTGGTCGGTCGCCCCGCGGAACGGCGGGCGTCCGGTCAGGCACTCGTACAGCACCGCCCCGAGGGCCCACACGTCCGCCGCCGGGCCGACCGCGGCCGACTCGCCCCGAGCCTGCTCCGGGGCCATGTAGGACGGGGTGCCGACCACCGCACCCGGCCGCGTCAGACCCTCCCCCTCTCCCGCCACCTTGGCCAGTCCGAAGTCCGCCACCTTCGGCCGCCCGGCGGCGTCGAACAGCACGTTCGCCGGCTTCAGGTCCCGGTGAATGATCCCCCGGGCGTGGGCGGCGGCGACCGCGTCGGCCAGCCGGGCGACGAGGTCGGCGGCCTCCGGCGGCGGGAGCGGGGTGCCGGACAGTCGTTTCGCCAGGGTGCCGCCGGGGCAGTACTCCAGGGCGAAGAACGGCAGCCCGTCCCAGTCGCCGTACTCGTACAGCCCGACCACCCCGGGGTGGTTCAGCGCGGCCACCGCCCCGGCCTCCGCCCGGAAGCGGGAGCGGTACTCGGGCTTAGCGTGCCGGCCGGCGAGCAAGACCTTGAGCGCGACCACCCGCCCGACCCGGCGGTCGCGGGCCTTGTAGACGACCCCCATCCCACCGCGGTCGATGTCGCTGAGTACCTCGTAGCCGGGCGGGGGGACGACGGCCCGCACGGCCCCGCGGACGGCCCGAACCGCCTCGGCCAGCTCGTCGCCGCCCGCGTCGAGGTCGGCGACCCGCGCCGCGCACCGACCGCACCCGCGGAAGTGCTCCTCCACGTCCCCCGCAGTCGGGTGGCCGAAGAGGAGCCCGCGGAGGGCGGTGTCGTCGGGGCAGGGCGTGTCGGGGTCCACGAAGGCCTCGGGGCAGGGCGGCGGCCCGACTCCCACCCACGGCCTACGCGGGCCGGGGGCGGAACCTGTCGCGAAAATGAGCCGGAGGGGGAAACGCGTCAGTCGAGCAGGCCGGCGAGCTCGGCCCGGAGCCGGCGGAAGACGCGGCCGCGGGCCAAGTAGACGGCGTTCGGGGTCATTCCGAGTTCCGCCGCCGCCTCGACCGCCGGGCGGCCCTCGACGGCGGTCTCCCAGAACGCCCGCCAGGTCGCCAGGTCGAAGTCGGTCCGCATCAACTCCAGCGCCCGCCGGGTCAGAGAGTCGCAGTACTCCCGCTCGTCGAACCCGACCGCCGGGTCGGCGGTCGCCGGGTCGTGGCCGGTGAGCGGCCCGGCCGGAGGCTCGCCGGCCCGCCGCCGGACCCGGTCGCGGCACTTGTTCCGGTTGACCGTCCACAGCCACCCGCGGAACCGGCCGTCGCGGTCGTACCGGAACCCCGGCAGCGCGGTGACGAGGGCGGTGAACACGTCCTGGACGAGGTCCTCGGCGTCCGGCCCGGTCGCCCCGAGCCGCCCCGCCCACAGCCGGAGGAGGGGCGTGTACAGGACGACGAACCGGTCCCAGGCCGCGTTCGCGTCGGGGTGGTGGAGCTGCTCGAGGAGGCTGACCGGGGTGGGGTCCATCGGGAT
>DASPHQ010000793.1:0-11898 GCA_035629595.1 Urbifossiella sp.
GCCGAGTTGAACCACGAATGCGGCGTCGCCGCCCTCTACCGCCTCCCGGGGCCGGTGGACGAACGGCACCCGGTCTGGGGCGGAATCCCCGACCAGGCGTCGAAGCTGATGCCGCGGCTCCTGCTCGACCTGCAGAACCGCGGCCAGCTCGCCGCCGGGATGAGCAGCTACAACCCCGCCCGCGAGCAGCTCGTTTCGACGTACAAGGAAATCGGCACGGTCAACGAGGCGTTCCGGGTCAACAACCCGACGAAGTTCGCCGAGATCATGCGCGAAAACTCGGGGCGGGCGGCGATCGGCCACACCCGGTACGCCACCTGCGGTCCGACCACCCGCCGCTACGCCCAGCCGTTCGAGCGGCGGCACGGCTGCATGTGGAAGTGGTTCGCGTTCGGGTTCAACGGCCAGCTCACGAACTTCGCCGACCTCCGCGACCAGCTCCTGAAGAACCACAGCTACCACCTCGCCAAGGACAACGACACCGAAGTCATCATGCACTACATCGCCCACGAGGTCCGCGGCGACGACCGCCCGGACCTCGTGGACGTGTTCCGCCGCCTCAGCACCAAGTTCGACGGCGCGTACAACATCGTGTTCCTGAACGCCCTCGGCGACATGGTCGTCCTCCGCGACCCGACCGGGCTGCGGCCGATGACGTACTCCGTCGAGGGGACGATGTTCGGCGCCGCCAGCGAGAGCGTGGCGCTGCAGAACCTCGGCTTCAAGAACATCCGCTCGCTCGCCCCCGGCGAGATGATCCTGATTCGCGACGGCAAGCTCACGGTCCACCGGTTCGCGGAGGAGCGGAAGCCGAGCCACTGCTTCTTCGAGTGGATCTACTTCGCCAACGTCGCCAGCACGCTCGACGACCGCAGCGTGTACCTCAGCCGGGCGCGGCTCGGGCAGGAGCTGGCGAAGCAGGAGCGCACCCTGAACCGGGTGCCGCTCGACCCGACCGAGACGGTGGTGGTGCCGGTGCCGGACACGGGGAAGGCCGCGGCCGACGCGATGGCGTTCGCGCTGGGCATCCCGAGCGTCGAGGGGCTGATCCGCAACCGCTACATCGGCCGGACGTTCATCGAGGGCGGGTCGCAGCGGGCGGACAAGGTGAAGCAGAAGTTCACGCCGCTTCGCGAGGTGATGAGCGGCAAGCGGGTGCTGCTGGTGGAGGACTCGATCGTCCGCAGCACGACGCTGCAGAGTCTGCTGCGGCACGTCCGCGAGCAGGGCGGGGCGAAGGAGGTGCACGTCCGGGTGGCGTGCCCGCCAATCCTGGCGCCGTGCTTCTACGGCATCGACATGAGCACGGTGAAGGAGCTGTTCGCGCCGAAGTTCATGGCCGGGCTGGTGCCGTCGGTGGCAGAGCAGGACGCGATGGCGGCCGAGTTGGGGGCGGACAGCTTGTTCTACCTGCCGGCGGAGTCGATCGCCCGCTGCATCGACCTGCCGGCGGAGCACCTGTGCCGGGCGTGCATCACGGGCCAGTACCCGACGGCGAACGGGCAGCAGCTGTACCAGCTGGCGCTGCGCACGCACGCCACCGGGGCGACGCCGTCGGGCCGCACCTACGAGGCGCCCGCGGGGACGTGCCCGCCGGAGCGCGTGAGCGTGTGACGGGGAACCGCGGCCGACCGCCCGAGTGGGGACATGGCGTATACCGACTTCACGCTCGAAACCGCCGAGTCGGTACTCGGTGTGACCACAAACCCGGGCGACCTGTTCCCGGACCTGCGTCCGGCCCCCGTTCCCTCCTGGCTCGCGGACTCGCTCGGGCGGGGGATGCAACTGGCGCTGGTCAGCGAGAAGGCGCGGTCGGAATTCATCGTCGCTCCCATCCTGCTGGCGGTGCGTGAGGCCTCCGGCGAGATGGTGGCGATCCTCTCCGGCCAGCGGCTCGACGTGGACGTGGAGCGTCGACTGGTCGGCGAGTGCGACTTCCTTCTCACCCGGTCCGAGCCGGTCCCGCGGTTGCGGGCGCCGCTCATGGCCGTCGTCGAGGCGAAGAAGAACGACATCGACGGCGGGCTGGGGCAGTGCATCGCCCAGATGGTCGCCGCCCAGGTTTACAACGAGCGGGCCGGCCAGCCGGTGCCCACCCTCTACGGTTGCGTGACGACGGGCGAGGACTGGCAGTTCCTCGGCCTCACCGGAACGGCCGTAACGCTTCACCGCCCTCGCCTGTACATCGCGGACGTGGGGATGGTGTTGGCCGCGTTCGGACGGGCGGTCGGTTCCCATCGTCCGTCACCCGCCGCCTGACGGCGGTCGGCTCGCCGGGAGTGTGACGTGACCGCCCCTACTCGCCGCGAATTCGCCGCCGTCGCTGTGGCGTCCGCTTGTGCCACCGCCGCGGCCGACCCCCCTGCCCCGCCGCCCACGCGCCCCTTCCTGACGCCCGCCGGTGAGTTCCGCGACGTGTCGCGGGGCAGCCCCGTTCCGCACACGCTCCGCGGTCCGGCGCTCGAAGCGGCCCGGCTCACGCCGGAAACGTGGCGGCTCGAACTCACCGCCGACCCCGCCGTCGAGGAGCCGCACACGAAACAGCCGGCGTCGATCGCCCGGCCGCTCACCATCGCCGCTGGAACCGCGCTCGACCTCACCAAGTTGCTCGACCTCGGGAAGTCGCACCAGGTTCACTTCCTGAAGGCGATGCAGTGCCTGAACATCGACACGCCGCTCGGCCAGGGGCTGTGGACCGGCGTGCCGCTGCGCGAGGTGTTGAAGCTGTCCGGGCGGGTGAACAACATCCGCCGAGTGTACTTCCGCGGCTTCCACAACAACGACCCGAAGCAAATCTTCCAGTCGTCGGTGGACTACACGCACGCGATGGAGACGCCGCCGGGCGAGTTGCCGGCGTTCCTCGCGTACCGGCTCAACGGCGAGCCGATCCCGCCCGAGCGCGGCGGCCCGGTGCGGATGGTCGTGCCGTGGAGCTACGGCTTCAAGTCGATCAAGTGGCTGCAACAAATCGTCGTCACCAATAACCCGCGCAACACCGACACTTATGCCGAGGGGAACAACGACCCCGAAGCGGTGCTGAAGTCGGCCGCGTTTACGGACCGCGTTCCCGAGAAACTCCCGGCCGACCGGCCGCTGACGTTCCGCGGTGCGGTGATGTGCGGCCCGTCGGGGGTGCGGCGCGTCGAGTACTGGGTCCGCCGCGTGGAGGCGGACAGCCCCGCGCTGGCCGACGACGCGCCCGAGCTGCTTCGGGCGCTGTGGATCGAGTGTCCGCTGGACCCGCAGCCGGATTGGGGGAGTGCGTTCCCGATGGGAGTTCGCCCGCAGGACGTGCTCGGCTTCGATCGCACGACGGGACAACCGCGGGAATGGCCGTTGCGGTACAGCGTGGCGCCGTTTACGGCGACGGTCCGCGGGCTGGCGACGGGCCGCTACGAGTTCCGTGCCCGGGCCGTGGACCTGAACGGATTCGCCCAGCCGGAGCCGCGTCCACTTCAGAAAACGGGCAAAAACGGCATCCAGGTGCGGCGGTTCGAGGTGGGATAGTTGAACGGTTCGCCGCTTGCGACGTTGCATGGCTAGCCCTGCAACGCCGCAAGCGGCGAAGCCGTGCGCCATCACGGCCCGGCGACGCGGAACTCGGCCGGCTGGCTGCGGGCGGTGCGGCCGCTCGACGGCTCGCGGACCTCGACGGTCACCGTGTACACCCCGGCCTGCGGCGGCATTTGCAACTGGAACGCCTGGAAGTAGTCGCGGACCGGCGACCGCAACCGGTCCTCGATCGGGAACCGCACGACGCGTACCCGCTGCCGGTGGTCGGCCGGGTCGACCTGCTCGACGAGTTGCCCCTTCGCGTCGCGCACCTCCAGCAGCGTCTCGGCGCGCGTCAGGAACCCGTCGGCGGCGGAGTGGCAGCCGAGGTTGCGCACCTCGACGTACAGGCGGGCGATGTCCGCGGGGCGGTACGGCTGGGCCTGCGGCCACGGGTCGTACTTGCCGAACCCCTTGATGATCTTGCAGAACGCCACCTTCTCGACCCGCAGCGCGGCCTTCGCCTCCAGCTTCGCCGCGGCTCCGCCCAGCTGGCCGGCGAGGTGACCGGCCTCCTGCGGGTCGGGGGCGGTCAGGTTCATCACCGCGCCGCGGGCCAGCACCGGCATCACCGCCAGGGCGAACTCCTGGTTCGGCCGGTCGAGTTTCTCCAGGTGACGGATGGCGTCGTCGGGCCGGTTCTCGACGTAGGCCCGCATCGCGGCCAGCAGCGGCGGCTCAGGCAGCGGCGGCATCCCCGGCAGCGGGAACGGCCCCGGCTCACCGGACTTCACGGCGACCACCTGCTCCGGCGGCGCCACCGGCTCGGGCTCCGTCGCGACTGATTTCGGGGTCGGTGGCCTCTCCGCAGTCGTTTTCGGCTCGACCGTCGGCCGCGTGGCGATGGCTTCGCCCGGCCGCAGGCTGGCGAAGCCGTCACCCTTCGCGGTCGGGGCGGCGGCCGGCTTCTCGTCGGTGCGGTGAACCGTGCCGTGAACGTGGAGGCAGCCGGGTGCAAACCCGAGTGCCAGCGCGGCGAGGAGACGGGGAGAGACGGCCATCCGTGACCTCGGAACCCGAAACGGCCGCAGCCCGGCCCCCCGCCGTATAAGCGGGTCACGCCGCGGCGCCAAGCCGACCCGTTGCCGCCGACGGTCGCCGCAGACAGGATAAGCCCGCCACCCTCCCCGGAGCCCCCGATGCCCCGCCTCCTCGCGGCCGCCGCACTCCTCGCAGCCGTCGCCGCCCCCGCTCCCTGCCAGCCCGTACCCGACGACGTGACGGTCGAGCGAAACGTCGAGTACGCGACCGCGGCCGGCGAGTCGCTTCAACTCAACCTCGCCCGCCCGAAGGCCGGCGACGGCCCGTTTCCAGCGGTCGTGTGCATCCACGGCGGCGGTTTCCGCGCCGGCAAGCGCGACAGCTACGACCCGCTCACGGTGAAGCTCGCGCAGCGCGGCTACGTCGCCGTCACGGTCAGCTACCGGCTGGCGCCGAAGCACCAGTTCCCGGCGGCAGTCCACGACGTGAAGGCGGCGGTGCGCTGGGTGCGGGCCAACGCCGCGAAGCTGAAGATCGACCCCGACCGCATCGGCGTCACCGGCGGGTCGGCGGGCGGGCACCTGGCGCAGTTCCTCGGCGTGACCGGCGACGTGAAGGAGTTCGAGGGCGACGGCGGCAACCAGGGTGTGTCGAGCAAGGTGAGGTGCGTCGTGAACGTGTACGGCCCGAGCGACTTCACCAAGAGCTACGGCAAGAGCGTGGACGCGGCGGAGGTGCTGCCGCTGTTCCTGGGCGGGAACCTGGAGACGGCCCGGGCCGCGCACGTCCGCAGCAGCCCGCTCAACTGGGTGACGCCGAACGCCGCCCCGACGCTGTGCGTCCACGGCACGGAGGACAAGTACGTGGCCCACGAGCAGGCCGTGTGGATGATCGACCGGCTGAAGGCGTGCGGCGTCGAGGCCGAGTTGCTGACGCTGCAAGGTGCGGGTCACGGCTTCCGCGGCGCCGACGCCGAGACGGCGGAGAAGGCGCTGTTCGCGTTCTTCGACCGGCACCTGAAGGCGAAGTGACGCGGGCTACTTCCCCGGGATGGGGCGGCCCATCTCGCGGAGGAGGAGCTTCATGTCCTCCCAGGTGTCCTTACGCATCGCGGTGCCGCCGGCCGACTCCTCCCGCAGCAGCGCCGACGGGTGGTACGTACACACCACCGGGATGTCGCGGTAGGAGTGAACGCGGCCGCGCATCCGGCCGATGCCGAGTGTCGTGTTCAGCACGTTCTTCGCCGCCGTGGCCCCCAGGCAGACGATGTACTTTGGCCGCACCAGCGCGAGTTGGCGGTCGAAGTAGTCGCGGCAGTTGTCGCGCTCGTCGGGGGTCGGGGTGCGGTTGTTCGGCGGGCGGCACTTCAGCGTGTTGCAGATGTACACGTCCGCGCGCTGGAAGCCGCATGCGGCAATGATCTTGTTCAGCAGCTGTCCCGCGCGGCCGACGAAGGGTTCGCCCTTCGCGTCCTCGTCGGCGCCGGGCGCTTCGCCGATGAAGCACACGTCCGGGTCGATCGGGCCGACGCCGAACACCGTCTGGGTGCGAGTGCCGAACAGCTCAGGACAGCGGTCGCACCCCGCAACCTGCTCGGCGAGGACGACGAGTTCTTGACGCCGCGCGGGGGGGCTGTCGGGAACCGCGGCCGGGGTGAACGGTGCGGTGGGCGCGGCGAGTACGGCCGGGGGCGGGGCGGGGATGCCCTGCTTCACGGCTTCACGGACGGAGGACGCCAGCGCGACGGTGGGGGCGCGGGGGACGAACTGCACTCCCGCCGCCTTCAGCGCTTCGAGGTGGATCACGAGCTGGCGGCGTAGGTCGTCCGGTGACATCACGCGCTTTCGGGTCCGTCGGTCGCGACCGGAGGCGGTCCCTCCGGCGGAACCGGTGGGTCGTTCCGGGCCGCTGTTGCGTCGGCCCGACTCCCGCCGATCAGCTTCACCCTGGCGATCGGAACGGGAGGTGTTCCGTAATAGATCATGGGTCCGAGTTCGGCCACCTCGAACTCGTAGCCCCCCCGCCCCGGCGGGGGTGGGAGCGAGCGCCGCCGCTTCGGCATGTTTCAACCCTCAATCCGGATGTAGGTATCTGCGAGGACGCGCCGCCGGGTCGCTCCGTCCCACGCCCTCCTCACAGGATACCACAGTCGGAACTGGTACGTCCCGGCACCTTCGAACACCAAGGGCACGGGGAACGCAACGTCTCGTACCGCCACGTCCGGCCGGAACGTCGCAACCTGGTATCGACGTGTCCACAACTCGGGGCGGTATTGGGGGTCGTCGTGCCACCTCAAGCTGACGTAGAGTTCGCGGGAAAACTCTCGCCGCCGACGATGCACCAGCCTGACGAAGAGCCAGATGTCGGTCTCGTACGGGAAACCGGACGGTTGATCGGTGTGGTAGGTGTAGTGGACCTGCTCCAGGGTTCGCGTCGTGTGCGGGCCGGGCGGCCCGTCCCACTGAACGCTTCGACAGGCAACGAACACGTGGGCCGTCAGAGCCGGTCCGGCCATGACAGTCCCTCCGTGACGGGAAACCGGATGCTGACGCCCCTGCTCGCCGGACGGTTACTTCGCCCCCGCCAGCGCCTTGAGTTTCTCCAGCCCCACCCGCTCGCAGTAGTCGCCGAACAGCTCGCCCGGCGCGCGCTCGTCACGGAACGCGGCGAAGATCGGCTTCAGCTTCGGGGCGATCTGCTCGATCGGTACCGAATCCTGTAGCTCGACGTTCATCCGCCGGCCGTACGAGTCGCCGCCGATGTACAGCGTGTACTTCGTACCGCCGCGGCCCACCAGGCCCACCTCGCTCTGGTACGGCCGGGCGCAGCCGTTCGGGCAACCCGTCATGCGAACGCTAATCGGCTCCTGATCCAGCCCCAGCTCGGCGAGAATCGGTTCGAGTTGATCCACCACCGCCGGCATCGACCGCTCGCTCTCGGTGATCGCCAGCGGGCACGTCGGCGTCGCCGGGCAGGCCATGCTCCACTTCTGCACCTGGCTCAGCCCCTCCGGCCGCGGGATGCCGTACTCGCTCAGCAGCGAATCGACCGTCGGCCGGTCGGCGGTGGCGATGTCGCACAGCAGCACGTCCTGCTGCGTCGTCACGCGGACGCTGCACCCCAGGCGCGTCACGATCTCGCGGAGGCCGGCGCGGAGGCGGAAGTTCCCCTCGTCCTTCACCCGGCCGTTCTCGACGCTCAGCCCGAGGAACCACTTGCCGTCGCCCTGCGGCTGCCAGCCGAGGTGCAGGTCGAGCCCGGTGATGGGGGCGTCCACGACCGGCCGGAACGGCGTCTTCAGGTAGTCGCGGGCGAAAACCTCGCGGAACTTCTCCAGACCCCAATCCTTCATCACGTACTTGAGGCGGGCGCGCTTCCGGTCGGTCCGGTCGCCGTGGTCGCGGAACAGCTTGATGATCGCTTCCGACGCCGCCACCACCTCTTCCGCGTGAACGAAGCACACCGGCTGCGCCAGCAGCGGGTACGTGTCCGGCTTCGCGTTCGACTGCCCCTGGCCGCCGCCGGCGTACAGGTTGTACCCGACCGGCTGGCCGTCCGCGCCGCGGATACAGAGGAAGCCGAGGCACTGCGCCAGGATGTCGGTGCAGTTGTCGTCCGGGAGGGCGAAGCCGACCTTGAACTTCCGCGGCAGGTACGTCGGGCCGTAGATCGGCTCGTGGTCCTTCGGGCCGGCCGGGGCGGCCTGCTTCTCGCCGTTCACCCACATCTCGTGGTAGGCGTGCCCGCCAGCCCGCGGGGCCAGGTGGGCCGCCACCGCACGGGCCAGCTCCTGCATCTGCTTCCGCGCCGGGTCGTTCAGCGGAGCGGGGCAGGCGACAACGTTGCGGTTCACGTCGCCGCACGCGCCGAGCGTGGAGACGAGCGCGTCGTTGATGCCGCCGATGATCGTCTTGAAGTCGCCCTTCAGGATGCCGTGGAATTGGATGCTCTGCCGCGTCGTGAAGCGCAGGGTGCCGTTCGCGTACTCGCCGCAGAGGCGGTCCATTTCGAGGTACTGGTGCGGCGTCAGCACCCCGCCCGGGAGTTTCAGCCGGATCATGAACATGTACGCCTTGCCGACGCCCGGCTTGTCGCGCCGCTTGCGGGCGTCGCGGTCCTCCTGCTGGTAGCTGCCGTGGAACTTGATGATGTTCTTGGCCTCGTCCGACAGGTGGTCGAGTGCCGGGTCGGCCAGCTCGGCGAGGATGCGGCCGCGGAGGAAGTTGCTCGTCTCCTTGATCGCCTCGACCGGCGAGAGCTTCGGCTCGGTTTCAGCGGTCGGGACGGTCGGGGCGGCCGTGGAAGTAGACATGATCCTTCGGTTCCTGAAAGCGGGTGACGGTCCCCGCCGGGGGGTCGCGGTGAAACAGCATCGTCGGGCGCGACACCCCTGTTGTAGCGGAACCGGTCGGAATCGGAAGCCCAACCACGAACGAAAGTTGATCGGAGAAGTCGGGTATCACAGGCGGAACAACCCACCTGTTGCCCCGAGTTGCGGTTAGAGCGACGCCGATGGTGGTGAAGCGGCCCGCGGGGGTGGCCGATGAAGGGGGCGACACCTTCGACTCCGGGGCTTCGAGGACACCGCGTGAGTGACCGCACCGCCTCGCCGCCGACCCTCGGGTTCCTGACCGTGCAGCAGGAGCCCGCGGGCTGGGCGGGGTATTTTCTCGTGACGAACGCCTGGGGCCGGCCGCTCGAATTCCGCATGTCGTCGGCGGTGCAGCCGAACCGCGTGCAGACCGCCCTGTACGGCCCCACGCTGCTGGACTACCTCCACGCCGACGTGATCGGCAAAGCCCTCGTCGAGAAGACCGCCCTCAAGCCCGACCTGATCGTCACCGACACGCCGCCCGCGCTGGCGCTGCGGAGTCGGGTGGACGTGCCGGTCGTGGCGCTGCGGCCGGACGCGGCGGTCCTGCCGGCCGAGACGCGCACGCTGACCCATCCGCGGAGTTCACTCGCGCTACTGCTCCCCGCGGCGTTCGCTACCGACGAACCCGAAGTGCTGGCGCGGCTCGACGCCGTGGACCCGTCGGTCGATCTGGCGGAGCCGTTCGCGCGGATCCGCGAGGCCGTGACCGAGGCCCGCAAGCTGGGGGTGAGCGGCCGTGTCGCGTGACGATCAACCCGTGGTCGAGGAACTGCGCGAGTCGCTGGTGGAACAGCCCGCTGACGCGGGCCGCTCGCCGGGCGCCGACGTGTCCGTTGACGTGCTCCCCTTCCCGCGCTTCGACCGCCCGCTCGACGCGAGTGTGCGCGAGGCCCGGTTGCTCACCGACTCGCCGTGGGTGCGCTCCGTCGGCCAACTGACGCTGAGCGTTACGACGGAGGGCTGGAAGTTCCCCGCCCCGCCGCCCGAGTACACCCCTCCGCCGCGGCTGCCCAGCGAACCCGCCGTCGGCCGGCACGCGGTCGCTCTGCCGACCCTCCCCGACGACCCGAACGCCCCGCCGAAGGCCCGCATCCGCCCGAAGCCGACGGCGGACACGGTGCTGTTCAAGGACCGCCTTCTGCTGCTGCTGCAACCGCCGCTCGACGGCCTGTTCGACGGCCGGTCGCTGTCGGTGCCGTTCGAGCCGTTCCCGTACCAGCTCGAAGGGATCGCGTTCCTGATGCCGCGCCACGCAGCCCTCCTGGCCGACGAAATGGGGCTGGGCAAAACCGCGCAGGCGATCCTGGCGCTGCGGCTGCTCTTTCACCAGGGCCAGATTCGGCAGGCGCTGCTGATCTGCCCGAAGCCGCTGATGCACAACTGGGGGCGCGAGCTGAAGATGTGGGCGCCCGACCTGCCGTTCGAGACGTTCGAGGGCGACGCCGACCAGCGCCGCACCACGTGGCTCGTCTCTAACTGCCCGCTCAAGCTCATCAACTACGAGACCCTCACCCGCGACGCCGACCTCGCCGCCGACCCGCGCGTCTACTTCGACGCCGTCGTCCTCGACGAGGCGCAGCGGATCAAGAACCGCGAGTCGAAGACTGCGCAGACCGTGTGCTCGATCCGTCGCGGCCGCAGCTGGGCGATCTCGGGCACCCCGATCGAGAACAGCCACGAAGACCTCGTGAACCTGTTCGCGTTCATCGACCCGGGCCGCATCCCGCCAGACTGCCCGCCCAAGCACCTGCCGCGGTACACCGCCGACTGCATCCTCCGCCGCACCAAAGACCTGGTGCAGTCGGACATGCCGCCGAAGATTTACCGCGACCTCGAGGTGGACCTCACCCCCGCCCAGCGGCAGGCGTACAGCCTCGCCGAGGAGGAGGGAGTCATCCACCTGAACGAACTCGGCGAGACGATCAGCGTGCAGCACGTCTTCCAGCTCGTGATGCGGCTGAAGCAGATCTGCAACTTCGACCCGCTCACGGGCGAGAGCGCGAAGCTCGAACAGCTCGTCACCGACATGGAGGAGGTGGCGGCAAGCGGGCGCAAGGCGATCGTGTTCAGCCAGTGGGTCGAACCGCTGGAGATCCTGGCGAAGGCCCTGGAGCCGTTCGGACCGCTGCAGTACCACGGCCGCATCCCGCAGGGCGAGCGGACGCCGATCCTCGACCGGTTCAAGGCCGACGCGGACAAGCACGTGCTGCTGATGAGTTACGGCACCGGCAGCGTCGGGCTGAACTTGCAGTTCACGAACTACGTGTTCCTGTTCGACCGGTGGTGGAACCCGGCGATCGAGGACCAGGCGATCAACCGGTCGCACCGGATCGGCCAGCGACACCCGGTCACGGTGACGCGATTCACCGGACTCGACACGATCGAGCAGCGCATCGCGACGCTGCTGGACGCGAAGCGGAAGGTGTTCCTCGACCTGATGGCGGCGGCCGACAAGCCGACGACGATGGGGCTGACCGAGGACGAGATCTTCGGGCTGTTCGACCTGAAGGCGCGTCCGAAGCGCGGGGCGGCGTGAGGTTCGCCGCTCGCGGCGGTGCATCGCCGCGAGCGGCGTCAGAGCGGGAGTTCCAGCACCGGGAACCGCCCCTGCTCCTTGAAGTAACGGGTGTAGAACCCGATCAGGTGCGGCGCGTCCGTCGGGCACTGCGCCGCCAGGGACGTGACCGACCCTTCCGTCAGTTCCTGGCTCACCTCCGCGAGCAGCGCCAGCCCCGCGGGGAGGGCGTGTTCCGGCTTCGTCACCACGTAGCTGAACAGGCCGTTCACCCGCTTGGCATTCAGCCCCTCGGTGCCGAACGCGCCGAGCCGGAAGCACGGGGCGAGCGCGTCCACCTTCTTCACGTCCGGCCAGTTCGGGTTGTCGAGCCCGACGCCGATCGCCACCGGTCCCGTGTGCCCGTCCACCACCCAGAAGGCTTCGGCGGGGAAGTGCGGACTGCTGAAGACGTGGCGCTCGAACTGTTCGTCCG
>DASPHQ010000794.1:0-5956 GCA_035629595.1 Urbifossiella sp.
CGGTGGGGGCGTGCGTCGGCGTGCGCGGCAGCCGCATCAAGAACGTGATCGAGGAGCTCAACGGCGAGCGCATCGACATCGTGCGGTGGAACGACTCGCTGCAGGTACTCATCCCGAACGCCCTCCAGCCGGCGCAGATCAGCGAGGTGTTCACGTACCAGCGGCTCGGCCGGGCCATCGTGCTGGTGACCGACGACCAGCTCTCCCTGGCGATCGGCCGGCGCGGGCAGAACGTGCGGCTGGCGTCGAAGCTGGTGGGCTGGGACATCGAGATCATGACGCACGACGAGCTGGCGGAGGCGCTGGAGCGGGCGGAGCGGTGGTTCGGCCAGCTGCCGCACGCCAGCGCCGAGCTGACGAACGCGATGATCGACCAGGGCTTCCTCAGTTACAACGACCTGACCATGATCGACGCCGCCGAGCTGAGCGAGATCACGGGGATGCCGGAGGACCAGACGGACGAGATCGTGTTGTACGCGGAGGAGTACACGGACGTGATGGAGCGGTCGGTCCAGGACGAGCGGCGGGCGGCCGAGGACGCGGTGCGCCAGGAGGCGCAGGCGGCCGCGGAGGAGCAGCGGCAGGCGGACGAGCAGGCCGCCGCGGAAGAGGCGGCGGCCGCCGAAGCGGCCGCGGCCGAAGCGGCCGCGGCCGAAGCCCCGGCCGAGGGCGAGGCGCCGCCGGAGGGGGCCGAGGCGGGCGAGACGCCGGAGGTGCCGGCCGAGGGCGAGGCGCCGGCCGAGGTCGCGGAAGCGCCGGCGGAGGAACCGGCGGCCGAGGGGGCGGAGGTCGGCGAGGCGCCCGCGGCGGATGCGACGGCGGAGCCGGTCGCCGAGGGTGAGCCGCAGCCGACGGCGTAACCGGCGAACGGCCGGCGTGAGCCGGCTGGTCGGGATGGCAGGCACCTGTACCAACGACCAGCCGGCTCACGCCGGCCGTTCGCCTACCTCACCTCCCACACCCGCACGGTGCCGTCGCGGCCGGCGGCGGCGAGGGTGCGGCCGTCCGGCGCGAACCGCACCGAGTGCACCGGCCGGCCCGTCCGGAACGTCTGCCGCTCCGCCCCCGTCGCCGCGTCCCACACCTTTACCGTGCCGTCCTGGCTCGCCGACGCCAGCAGCTTCCCGCCGGGACCGAAGCTCACCGACCACACGTCGCCGGCGTGCCGCAGCACGTGGACCTGCTCGCCGCTCCTGGCGTTCCACACCCGCACCGTCTGGTCCCACCCGCCGCTCGCCACCCGCGGCGCGTCGGCGTCCGGGCTGAACGCCACCGCGTACACCGGCCCCTCGTGCAACTCCAGCTTCAGCGGCAGGGCCGTGTTCTTCCCCCCGACGGTGTAGTCGGCCAGCTTCCACAGCTTCACCGCCCCGTCGCTCCCGCCGCTGACCAGCTGCGCCCCGTCCGGGCTGAACGCGACCCCGTGGACCGTGCCGGTGTGGCCGATCAATTCCAGCGGCACCGAGGTCCGCATGTCCCACACCCGCAGCGTCGAGTTCCGGTCGCCGGTCGCCAGCTTCGACCCGTCGGCGCTGAACGCCGCCGTCCGGGTGGACGTCGGGTGCGGGAGGGAGCGGTAGTCGGTTTCGTTCCCGTTCAGGTTGTACACCCGCACCTCGGCGTTGTCGGTCACCACCGCGACCGACTTCCCGTCGCCGGCCGCGTCCACCGCCCACACGGTGCCGCTGACCCGCGAGAAGCTCCGGTTGAACGTCCCCTTCGCGGTGTCGATGAACCGCACCATGCCGTTCTCGGACCCGACCACGATCGCGTTTCCGTCCGGCGTGTACGACAGCGACCACATGGGCCCGGCCTTCCCGGCCACGGTCATCACCGGCGCCGGCCCCGCGTCGGGCTCGGCCGGCGGCCCGACGACCTCGACCGTGCGCGGCGACATCAGCAGCACCGCCGCGAGGACGCCGGCGACCATGCCGCCGACCCACGGGATGACGGCGCGGCTCACCGCCTTCCAACAGACGTGCCGCCGCAGGGCGTAGGGCGAACTGCCGGCGCCGCACAGCCCGTCCGGCTCCGGCGCCAGGCCGGTCTGGATGCGGGCCAGTTCGGCGGAAAAGATGTCGGCCACCTCCTGCGCCGTCTGGAAGCGGTCGGCCGGCTTCTTCTCCAGCAGCCGGTCCACCACGTCGGACAGCCACACCGGCACGTCCGGGTTCACGGCGCGGAGCGGCCGCTGCGCCTCGTCGGTCACGCGGTTGAGCACGACCAGGGGCGTCTTGCCGTCGAACGGGGGTGTGCCGGCGGCCGCCTCGTACAGGACGCTGCCGAGGCTGAACAGGTCGGCGCGGGCGTCCACGGCGTCGCCGCGGGCCTGCTCCGGCGCCATGTACAGGGGGGTGCCGGCGACGAACCCGGTGCGCGTGAGCCGCACGTCCTCGACGCCGCGGGCGAGGCCGAAGTCGGTCAGCTTCACCCGGTCGGTGTCCTTCTCCAGGAGGATGTTGCCGGGCTTGATGTCGCGGTGGATGAGGCCGCTCGCGTGGGCCGCGGCCAGCCCCGCCGCGGCCTGCCGGCCGAGGTTCGCCACCTCGACGGCGGTCATCTTCCCGACCCGGCGGATGCGCTGCTCCAGCGACTCGCCGGAAACGAGCTGCATCACGAAGTACGGCAGGCCGCTCTCGGCGTCCTCGTCGACGGTGTGGACGGCGACGAGGTTCTCGTGCGTGAGCTTCGCGGCGGCGCGGGCCTCGCGGCAGAAGCGCTGGCGGGCCACCTCGGTGTCGGCGAGTTGCGGGTCGAGCACCTTCACCGCGACCTCGCGCTGCAGGCACGGGTCGTACACCCGAAGCACGACGCCCATGCCGCCGCGGCCGACCTCCTCGATCACGTCGAACTGGCCGAGCTTGCCGATGCGGCCGGGCGTGTCGGTGGGGCGGAGGAACGACAGCTTGAACTCGCCGGTCCGGTGCGGCCCGCCGGACCGCGGCGTGCTCCCGCTCGGCGGCGGCATCAGGGCGGTGGCCGACACCTCGGCGGCGGCGGCGGACAGCGCCGGCCAGAACGCGGAGCCCGGCGGCGGCCGGTCGGCGACGCACTGGCGGACGGTGGTGGTGAGGAGCGGGTCGCCGCCGGCCGCGAGCGACTCCATGCGCAGCTGGCACTCGGGGCAGCGGTCGAGGTGCGCGGTGACGGCCTTCGCGCGAACGTCGCCGAGCCGGCCGATGATCAGCCGGTCGAGCTCGACGGTCGGGGGGCAGTCGTCGGGGGTATCGGGGGGCATCGTCGTTCAGTGGGGAGAGGGGAGTGGGGAGTGGGGAGACCGAAATCGCGGCTCCCGATTCGTCTCCCCACTCCCCACTCCTCACTCCTCACTGGGTTTCTTCCTCGTCCACCATCCGCCGCACTTCCTCGCGCAGGCGGGCGAGCACCCGGCTCTTCGCCACGTACACCGCCCCCGGCGACATTCCCAGACCGGTCCCGACCTCGGCCGCCGGCCGGCCGTCCACCGCGGTGCCCCAGAACGCCTGCCACGTCGCCGACTGGAACTCGCCCTTCACCACGTCCATCGCCCGGTCGGTCAGCTTCCGCTGGTACTCCTTCTCCCAGTCGGCGTCGGGGCCGGCCTCCTCGCGGGCCGGGGCGGCGTCCAGCTGCTCCCGCGCGTCCGGGTCGCCGCTGGCGCGCGGGCGGTGCCGCTGGGCCGACAGGAAGTTATAAATCTTGTTCCGCGTGATGGTGTACAGCCAGCCGCGGAACGTGCCGCGGGCCGGGTCGTACTCCAGCTTGCCGGCGTTCCGGGCCACGCTCCGCATCACGTCCTGCATCAGGTCGGCGGCGTCGGCGTCCTGCAACCCGCGGTTGCGGGCGAACCCGTACACGACCGGCCCGTACAGCCGAACGAACTCCCCCCACGCGTCGGCGTCGCTGCCGTCGCGGATGCGGGCGAGCAGGGTCACCCGGGTGGCGGGGGGTTCGGCCATGCGGGCGGTCCTACGAGGAATACCGGCGGCCGGTGACCGCCATTACAAGCGCCCGCGGGGAGAAGGGAAGCGGTGGCATTCTACGACCCCCCGCCCGGGGGAGAACCGGCCGCGCCGGCAGGTTTCGCTCATGCCGCGGATCACCGCCGGCCGATGCGTGGGGTGGTGGTGGACACCCGGATACTTCAACGACGGGAGGACGACGTGACGTCGAGCGTGATGGTCCCGCACCTGGTGGTGAACGGGGCGGCGAAGGCGGTGGACTTCTACAAGGCGGCGCTGGGGGCGGAGGAGCTGTTCCGCATGCCCGACCCGCAGGGGAGCGGTCGGCTGATGCACGCGCACCTGAAGGTGCTCGGGGCCGACCTGATGCTGGCCGACGACTTCCCCGAATACTGCGGCGGCGGCACCCGCGCCCCGCAGGGGCCGAGCCCGGTGACGATCCACCTGTGCGTGGCGAACGCCGACGCGGCCATCGCGCAGGCGGCGGCCGCCGGGGCGACGGTGACGATGCCGGCCGGCGACATGTTCTGGGGCGACCGGTACGGCAAGGTCACCGACCCGTTCGGCCACGAGTGGTCGTTCAGCCACCCGCTCACCGAGGAGCAGAAGGCGGCGGCGCAGGCGGCGTGGGCCGAATTCTGCAAGCCGCCGGCCGCGTAACGTCAACCGGAACGCCCGGGGACGGCCGTCCCCGGGCTTCGCCCGGCCTACTTTTGCTTCAACTCGGTGATGATGAGCGTCCCCTTCAGGTTCTCCTTGTCGAAGCTGCCGACCCAGACGTCGTACTGGCCAGACTTCGGGGTGTTGAACGTGATCCGCGGGTTGTCGTCGCCGTCGCTGTCGTCGTCGGCCACCCACTTGCCGTCGGGGGTGTTGATGAGGAGGGTGGTGTCGCCCTTGCTCTGGAACTTGAAGGTCAGCTTGAACTCGCCGGCGGTGTAGTTGAGGCGGTAGTCGGGGGGGGTCGAGATCCAGGCCTTGAGGCCGCCCTTGTCGGTCTGGACGTCGCCGCCGGAGATGATGTCGGGCACCTTGAACGGGTCGGGGTCGAACCCGGCCTTGAGCCGCGCCGAGCCGAACGTCGGCGCCTTGGACACGTCCTGGGACGCGGCCCGGTCGCCGCCGACGCACGTCAGCGCGACGGCCGTGACGCCGAGCACACCCAGCCGAAAACCCGAAGACAGTTTCATGGGCTCACCCTCCTGCACGGGATGCGTGGAACCCTCCGGGCGCTGTTGCAGCGCCACGGGGGTCGGGGACTAATGGAGTCGCAGTTGGGAGCCTAACCCCGCGCCCGGGCGCCGTCAACCAACAATCGGTTTCGGAGTGGCGGTTCTCAGTCCGGTCGCGCCGCGACACGCAGCCGCGCCAGCCGCTCGGCGTCGGTCGGCGCCGCCGCGGCCCGACCGAGGGCCGCCGACAACCCGTCGCGCTGCGGCCCGGCCGGGAGCGCGTCGCGGGTCGCGGTGAGACCTCGCGTCAGCCACCCCGCCGGCACCACCGGCGCGCCCGGAAACTTCTTCTCCAGCCGGTCCGCCTGTTCGGTCAGGTCGGCGAGCACACCCGCGAGCTGACCCGCGTCCGCCCGAACGGTGTCGCGCACCGCCGAGGCCGCGTCGGCGTCCTTGCCGAGTTCCAGCAGCACTCGCGCCAGCTGCCGGCGGGCGGTGGTGTCGGCCGGATTCGCGTCCAGGAGGCGTTCGAGGTCGCCGCGGGCGGCGCGCCAGTCGTTCGCCTTCGCGGACCACTCGGCCCGCAGCCGCAGCGCCGGTGCGTGGAACCGACCCGTCGCGAGGGCCGGGTCGAGGAAGTCGCGCGACTCCCGGGCCGCGAGCCCGCGCTCGAACAGCCGCGTCGCCTGTGTCACGTGCGCCTCCGGGCACGCCGGGTCGAACGCGAGCGCGTCGTCGATGTTCCCCTGCGTGGCGAGCCCGACGGCGATCCCTTTCGTGATCCGACCGGGAACGGCCTCGAGCCGCGCCGCCAGCCCGGGGAGCGTGAGCGGCAGGCGGGTG
>DASPHQ010000795.1:0-2739 GCA_035629595.1 Urbifossiella sp.
CTACGCTGCCGGCGTCACAGGCCCAGCTTCTGCAACTTCTTCCCTGCCGCTACGGAGTCACGCCGGCTCTTGGCCGGCGTGCGGTCCCGCGCTCCGTCGTCGCTGTTGATGTCGGTGGCGCTGAGGAACTGCCGAACGGCGGCCGCCGTCGTCAGCCAGACCCCACCCCGCTTCGTGGCCTCAAGGCGGACTCGGTCCTTGCCGACCAGGACGCCGCGACGCGCCCAGCGGACCAGCGTCTGGGTCGCCGTCTTGCTCGCGCCGCGGGAGGCCGGCACCAGCAGGGCGGCGGTCGTCATCCCGATGGGCTTCTCGGCGTCGGCGGTGGTGCGGGTGGCGGTCATGCTCACGCCCCCGCTTTCGTCGTCTTGCGCCGGGCGAGGCGGCCCTTCCGCCGCCGCAGTGTGGCCACGGCATCCAGACCGCCGCCCGCGATGAAGGCGTCCACCTCGTCCTGGTGCAGGTAGATGGCCGCGTTCTCGCCCTGCGTTTTCCGCAGGCGAGTGAACTGGTCATCCTTAACGAGGGTGCGCACCGTCTCGAAGTGAAGTCCGAATCGGTCGGCTGCGTCGTACAGCTAGACCCATCCGGCAGGTGCGCGTGATTTTCGCCGCATACATCCCCCAGACATTTTCGTCTACGGAAGGGATCGTATGGCTTGGTTCGGTCGTAGTCAAGAACAGACCGCCGCCGAAAATACCTACGCACCTTGAGCGAACTGGAGATAACTGGTACTGTGAGACAAAGCCGTCCCACAGAATGCCCGGTCGTGTCAGGGTTTACGGCGTAGTCATGGAAGCACTCGTGGCACCGAAAAAAACCGACCCGGACCCCGACGCGGGCGCCAACCGGGGCCGAACCGTCAAGGTCGCAAAGGACATCGTTGCGACCGCCAGGCGGTCCGCGGCCCTGAAGGACGTGAAGGTAGAGGTGTTTGTCGAGCCGCTACTGCGGCAGTGCGTGAAGTTGATCGACGCGGAAATCAAGCGAGACGGCGTGGTCGCGGTCACAGACCGGGCAAACGCCCTGGTCGATCTGACCCCGCCCGACGCCGTGGGGCCGTTCACCGTTGACCCCGACTTGGCAACGGACCTGGCCCGCCAGGCGGGCTACTGCCGCACCAGCATTGCGAAGTTGATCGACCCGCACCTCCGCGACTTGGTCCAGCGCGAATACTACCCCGCGCTCAGTCAAGAGGTGACGCACCTTCGGTTACACCTGCCCCGCGCGCGGTACGCGCTCCCGGTGGCCGGCAAGGTCGCGGCCGGGCGGCCGGCGCTGTCGGCCGAGGACCGCGACACGTTCGACTTCGCCGCTCACTTCGGCGAGGGCGGTGGCGAGGACGGCGACACCTTCATGCTCAGGGTGAAGGGCACCAGCATGATCGACGCCCACATCGCCCCGGGCGACTTTGTCGTACTGCGGCGGTGCGGGGAGGCCGAGGTCGGGGCGATCGTGGTTGCGATGGTGGACGGCGAGCCGACCCTGAAGAAGCTCAAGCGAGACGTGGACCGCGAGACGGGCGAGAACGTCCTACGGCTCCACCCGTGCAACGGGGACATGCCGCCGGTTGACTTCAAGGACGCCGCCGACTGCATCGTCGGCGTGATGATCGGTGTGGTGCGGTCGGCGAAGGCCGAACGGGAAAGCGCCCGCCGCGCCCCCCGCGGCGCGAAGCGGTGACCACCTCGCCCACCGCGAGTTCTAACCCCCGGTGCCCCGTGTCGGTCGCCGTCCGCCTCTCGCTGGTCCGTCGGCTCCGGGCCGAGTACGTCGCAGCGTGCCCGAACTGGATGGCGATCGGTCTTGCGGCTGATCCCGGTATGGCCCGTGTTGACGTGACGTTCGAGATGACCGACGGCCGCAAGATCACAATCGTCTACTGGCAGAAGGGCGGCTTCGAGGGCGAGCAGATCAAGGGCTTCGAGCCCGAGCCCGGCTTCCGCGACGGCGACGAGTGACCGCCACCCTTTCCCACGGTGCCGCCCATGACCAAGCCCTTCGACCGCCAGCCCACCCCCGGCGAACTCGCGCGCAGCTTCCGCGGGTGGATGGACGAGCATGCGCCCGGCTGGCGGGAGGCGATGGTCCGCCTGGCTGCGGAGAAGAACCCGAACTGGACGCGGATCGAGTTCATGCTCGGCGGGCCGAACGGCGAGCGCACCACCTGCGTCCTGTTCGACCGCGGCGACGACCGGCCGCCCGACGGCGACAACCCGTCGGTCGAGTTGATCCGGTTCGACAACCCGGACTACCGGCCGCCGGAGACCACCGAGGAGTGAACGGTCCGGGCCGTGCTTTACGCGCGCGGGTGACCCGAAGCCCAAGAGCCCGAACGGGGACAAGCCAAAGAAGTGGGAGCGAAAGGCGCCCTAGTTGCCTGTCAATCTGCGTCAGTAATCCCGAGTTCGCGGAACATTTGCAGATTCCGTCGCGTGGCATCCTGAATCAGGCTGGTATACGATATGGCTTCTACGGACAACCTCAACCCCGGTTCGTATCGGTACATGGACTCTGAGCCAGGCCCAACATCGAAACTGCGTCGGTCGAGTATGTCTCGCAACTTCGGACACATGTCTGCTACGATGTAGGCGAAGAAGCGTGTTCCTTTAGCACTACAGCGCGGGTTTCCTGACGGCCGATAGGATGGTTCTCGGGAGGGAATCCGATGACCGAGCAGGAAATCGCCGCCCTCGGGCCGGCGTTCGCCGCCGAACTCCGCACCTACCGCGGGTGCTT
>DASPHQ010000796.1:0-2942 GCA_035629595.1 Urbifossiella sp.
CGGGGCGTTGCCCCGGGCTATGCTGTCCCAGGCCGTTGGCCTGAAAGCCAATAAGCCCTCATCAGCCCGAAGGGCTGGGACAGGATAGCCCGGGGCAACGCCCCGGGACGCGCCGCGGATGCGGATCAGCCCGGTTTGATATCAGGGCTCCTCGCCGAGGTGGACCAGCAGGTCGTCGAACGGGCCGTCGTAGGTCGTGAAGTCGTACCGGGCCAGGACGCACTCGAAGTGCGTCTCCTGGAACGTGACACGCAGTGGTGCAGCGCCGCCTCCTTCGCCAGCTCCGGCTGCTCCTCGGCCACGTCCCGCACCCACGACGAGTTGTGGACCTCGTAGGTGCCGGCCGCGTCCAGGTCCGACGGGTCGGCCGCCCGCCCGCACAGGTTCTGGTCGCCGTCCGTCCGAATCCGCCACTCCGCGCACTGCGTCAGCCGGACGACCGCGGTGACGGTGGCGGTGCCGACCGGCCGGCCGCGGCGGTCCGTAAGGTACGCGTCGAACAGCAGGTAGTCGCAGTCCTCGGCCCGGTAGAGGAGCGGGCCGACGACGTGGTCGGCGATCCGTACGTCGCCGACGCGGAACGGCCGCACCACGTCCGGCTCGCGGCCGCCGGGGTTCGGCTCGCTGTCGCCGGCGCGGGCGGCCGCGGCCAGCGCCCCGCCGGCCGCGGCCGTGGCGAACAGCCGCTTCAGGAACCCGCGGCGCGAGTCGGTGTCGGTCGGGGGGGGTCACGCAGAGTTCCGGTTGGGCTATGGCCACCGCCCGTCCGACTGGTCGGACGTTCGGCGAATCGTCCAATTGATCCATCAATACCGCGTCCGCGCCGGGGTGTCAACGGCCGGCGGCCCGGGTCTGCGGGCGGGCGCGGGTGCGCGAGTGGGGTCGTAACGACCGCCCGCCGTCACCGCTTCCCCCCGCCGACGCGCTCGGTGCGGCTGCTCATCTTCGCGTCGATGTCGAACTTCACCGACACGCCCATCTCCGTCGCGTCGAGGGCGATCGTCATCGTCGCGGTCGAGTTCCCGTCGGGGACGGTGCCGTCCAGCGCCACGGTCCCCTTGTTCGTGGTCTTCCACCGGCTGCCGGGGTTCAGCTTCAGCGGCTGTTTGCCGCGCATCTCCGCCAGCGGCAGGTCGGCCGACAGCTCGACGTCGCCGAACGTGGTCGGCCCCTTCTTCGTCGCGGAGAGGAGCTTGCCGGTCACGACCGCGCCCTTCGGGCCGATCACGAACGGGATGTCGGGGTGGTCCAGCTCCTTGAGGAACGTCTCGGTCAGGTCCCACGAGTCGCCCGGCTTGACGCCCGTCTTGGGGAAGAGTTTGTTGTCGGGGATGCCCCGCTTCTTGGTGAACTCACTCTCCAGCTCCTTCGCCGCGGCCGCGTCCAACTCCGCCCCGTCGGCGGTGAACGTGTACTTCTCCCCCCGCCGCTCGATCGTCACCGTCCGGCCGTGGAGCGGCAGCTTCGTCTCGACGCCGTCCGTCTCCTCGACCGCCGTCTCGTAGGTCCGCCGGCGCACGGCCGGCTTCGTGGCGTCCGGCCCGACCTCGATCACCTCGGTGACGTACACCAGAGTCTTCTTCTTCGTCTCGTTCTTCTTCTGCTCCTTCCCCGGCGCGACGACCGTGGTGACGGTGGTGCCGTCCTCGGTCTTCGTGGTCCGCGTCTTGTCGCCGACCTTGTAGGCGTAGTCCTTGAACGTCACGGCCTCTTGCCCGGCCGCGCCGCCGACCAGCACCACCAGCGCACCCGCCACGCCGAACAGTCCGCGCATGATCGCACCTCGGGGGAAAGGGGAACCGCTTCGCCCCGCCAGCATATCCCGGCCCGGCACCGTTGCCACGGGCCGACCGCGGCCGGACAATGCCGGCACCCTCACCCCTCGCGGAGCGCGCCAATGAAGTACGGGATGAACCTGCTGCTGTGGTCCGGGAGCATCGGGCCGGAGCACTACCCGCTCCTCGCCGACCTGAAGGCGGCCGGGTTCGACGGGGTGGAGATTCCCGTGTTCGGCGGCACCGCGGCCGACTACAAGCCGCTCCGCGCCGAGCTCGACCGGACCGGCCTCAAGTGTACGACGGTCACCATCCTGACGGCCGAGACGAACGCGATCAGCCCGGACGCGGGGGTGCGGCAGAAGGCGTTGGAGTGGCTCAAGACGGTGGTGGAGATTAACCACGCGCTCGGGGCCGAGACGGTGGTGGGGCCGTACCACTCGGCGCTCGGGGTGTTCAGCGGCGCCGGCCCGACCGGCGACGAGAAGAAGCGCGCCGCCGACGTGCTCCGCGGCACCGCCGAGCTGGCGAAGCAGGCGAACCTGATGCTCGGCATCGAGTACCTGAACCGGTTCGAGTGCTACTTCCTGAACACGGCGCGGGCGGCGGTGGAGCTGGTGAAGGCGGTGGACCACCCGAACTTCCGCACCATGTTCGACACGTTCCACGCGCACATCGAGGAGAAGGAGCAGGCGAGCGCGATTCGCACGGTGGCGCCGGTGCTGGCGCACGTTCACATCAGCGAGAACGACCGCGGCACGCCGGGGACGGGGCAGGTGGACTGGGCGGGGGCGTTCAAGGCGCTGGCGGAGGTGGGGTACGACGGGTGGATGGTGATCGAGGCGTTCGGCCGGGCGCTGCCGGACCTGGCGGCGGCGACGCGGGTGTGGCGCGACCTGTTCCCGAGCCCGGAGCACGTCTACAGGAACGGCCTGGCGTTCATGAAGGCCCAGGTGGCGGTGGCGAAGAAGTGACGGCTACTGCCAGTCCTCGACGAGCAGGCCGGGGACGCGGCCGAACTCGGCCGTGTTGTGGGTGACGACGGTCATCCCGCGGAATCGTGCGATTGCGGCGATTTGCAAGTCATTCGGGCCGATGAGTCGCCCGATCGCCGCGAGATGAGCTTCGATCCGACCGCATTCCTCGGCCGCGGGGTCGTCATAGGGG
>DASPHQ010000797.1:0-7839 GCA_035629595.1 Urbifossiella sp.
AAGGAGGACAAGGACGGGACGTTCGGAACGCTCGAGGCCGAGCTCGCCCGGCGGCTGAAGGAGTCTGGCGGCACCCTCGTCGCGGGGCGGAAAAAGACGGTGCAGACGACCTACGGCCGCGGGTTCGAGGTCGAGGTGGACACGCCGCGCGGCAAGCGCGTCGAGCGCTACGTCCTGGCCGTGGCGGGGGCGCGGCCGCGGCTGTACGTGGTCGGCGTCGAGGGGCCGAAGCTCGACCCCGACGGCCCCCTCCCGGCCCGCGTGATGACCCGGTTCCGCATCAACTGACGGGCGGCACGCCGTAGAATCCCGTCATCCCACACCCGGAGCGCCGATGGCCGACGACCCCTGGTACCGCGACGGGCTACAGTTCACCTGCACCCAGTGCGGCGACTGCTGCACCGGCGCGCCCGGGTTCGTCTGGGTCACCGACGACGACCTCGCCGCCCTCGCCGCCTTCCTCCGCGAGCCCGTCGCCGAGGTCACCGCCGTGTACAGCCGCCGCGCCCGCGGCCGCCGCACCCTCCGCGAGAAGGCCAACGGCGACTGCGTCTTCTTCGAGCGCGGCCGCGGCTGCACCGTCTACCCGGCCCGGCCGCCGCAGTGCCGCACCTGGCCGTTCTGGGACAGCAACCTCGACACCCCCGACGACTGGGAACGCACCGTCCGCAGCTGCCCCGGCGCCGGACAGGGCCAACTCATCCCCGCAGAAGAAATCACCCGACGATTGCGGGAAGTCAAGGTGTGACCCACATTCCGCCCGAGATTATTGTTTCCGCCGCCCCCCCCACCGGGTCGCTGAAACATGTCATGGCGTCAGAGAGATTCTCGTTCGCATGACGCGCGGGTTCCGCCCCGGCGGAACCCTTTCGCCCCTCGGAGGTTCCGCATGCCCCGCCTGTTGTTCGCCGTCGCCGCGGTCGCGCTCGTCGCCGCCGACCCCGCCCCGCCGACGGCGAGAATCGTCGCCCACCGCGGCCTCCTCACGCACGCCCCCGAAAACACCCTCGCCAACTTCGACGCCTGTTTGAGCCTCCGCCTCGACATCGAACTCGACGTCCGCCGCACCGCCGACGGCCATCTCGTCGTCGTCCACGACGACACGGTGAACCGCACCACCACCGGCAAGGGGAAGGTGTCGGCCCTGTCGCTGGCAGAGGTTCAGGCGCTGGACGCGGGGGCGTGGTTCGACCCGGCGTTCGCCGGCGAGCGGGTGCCGACGCTCGACGCCGTGTTCGCCCGCGTCGCCGCCCGGAAGGCGGGGACGATGCTGGCGATCGACCTGAAGGATCCCGACACGGAGGCCGACGTGGTGCGGCTGGCGGTGAAGCACGGCGTGCTGCGGCAGCTGGTGTTCATCGGCCGGGCGATCGAGAACAAGGCGGTGCGCGACGCCCTGAAGGCGGCCGACGCGACGGCGACGTGTGCGGTGCTGTGCCCGTCGGCGGACAAGCTGGCCGAGGCGCTGGCGGACCGGTCGGCGGCGTGGGTGTACGTGCGCTGGGTGCCGACGGCCGGGGAGGTGGCGAAGGCGCACGCGGCGGGGCGGAAGGTGTTCCTGGTGGGCGAGGAGGTGGCGGGGCACAACGTGGCGAACTGGCACGCCGCCCGCACCGCCGGGGTGGACGCCATCCTGACCGACCACCCGCTCGAGTGCCGCGCCGCCGGCCGCGCGAAGCGCTGAGCCCGCGCGCGTTCCGGCCGCGCCGGCGCGTAGAACAACACCCGCCCCCGTACCTCGAACCCCGGAGCCTCTCCGTGTCACCCCGCCTCGTCGCCGTGTTCCTGCTGTCGTCGGTCGGGACCGTGCTCGCGCAAGACGCGCCGGTCGCCGGCGTCGGTCCGGCCGGCCCCGTCAAGAAGCACGACGGCACCTACAAGTTCACCGAAGGCCCGGCCCCCGACGCCGACGGCAACGTCTACTTCAGCGACATCCCGAACAAGACCATCCACAAGATCGACGCCGCCGGGAAGGTCACGGTGTTCCGCCCCGAGTCGAACTCGGCAAACGGGCTGATGGTGAACGCCAAGGGCGAGGTCGTGGCGTGGGAGATGGAAGGCGCGATCGTCGCCCTGTCGGCCGACGGCAAGGCCCGCCGCGTGGTCGCCGACAAGTACGACGGGAAGCGGTTCAACGCCCCGAACGACCTGGTGCTCGACCGGGCCGGCGGCGTCTACTTCTCCGACCCGATGTTCCGCGCCCCGACGCCGCTCCCGCAGGGGAAGACGTGCGTCTACTACGCTGACTCGGCCGGCAAAGTGACGCGGCTGATCGACGACCTGCCGAACCCGAACGGGGTGCTCCTGTCGCCGGACGAGAAGACGCTGTACGTCCTCCCGAGCGGGCAGAAGCAGATGATGGCGTACCCGGTGGAGGGGGCGGGGAAGCTCGGCAAGGGGCGGGTGTTCTGCGAGCTGGAGCAGGCGAAGGCCGGCGGCAACGGCGGCGGCGACGGCGGTACGGTGGACGTGAAGGGGAACGTGTACATCACGTCGGCGACTGGGCTGCAGGTGTTCGACCCGGCCGGGAAGGCGCTCGGCACGATCAAGTTCCCGGAGCAGCCGTCGAACGCGACGTTCGGCGGGAAGGACCTGAAGACGCTGTACGTGACGGCGCGGACGTCGGTGTACAGCTGCCCGATGGAGGTCGCCGGGCACCGCTACCCGGCGAAGTGACGGGGCGGCTCCGGGTCCTGGCTCGGGGCCGGTAGCCGCGGGCTTCAGCCCGCGCCCACGTCGGCGGTGTGACCGGGGCGTGACCCCCTGAACTCCGCCGCAGGTGGGCGCGGGCTGAAGCCCGCGGCTACCAGCGATCTCGGCCCGCCGTTGCTACACCAGCGCCAGCGGGCGCAGCGGCGAGCCGGTCGCGCCGGTGAACTTCAGCGGCACCGCGACGAACGCGAACTCGTACCGGCGGTCGGCGGCGAGCGCCTCCAGCGTCAGGTTCTCGATGATGTACACGCCGCGCTTCGGCAGCAGGTAGACGTGCGCGAACAGCGTCGCCCCGGTCTCGGGGTCGCGCACGCCGGGCACGTCCCACGCCATGTTGTCGGCCCCGACCGCGACCACCCCGCACTCGGCCGCCCACAGCGTGCCGCACTTCGCCACCCCCGCCGCGTCGAGGTACGCCGGCTCGTCGCCCCAGAGCGTGGCGAAGCCGGTCCGCACCAGCAGCGTGTCCCCGGCCCGCACCTCCACGCCCTGCGTGGCCGCGCACGCCCGCAGTTCGTCGGCGGTGATCCCGTACAGCGGCGGCAGCCGCGGCACGCCCTTCCACCCGGCCACGTCCAGCAGCACGCCGCGGGTTAACAGCGGCGGGACGGTCTCGACGCCCAGTTCGGTGAACCCCGCCGGCGTCTGCGCCCCGCCGACGGGCACGCCGCCGTACATCGTCAGGTCGCACGCCTGGTGGCAGAGGGCGTCGATGTGGGTGCCGCTGTGCTCCATCATCGTCAGCGTGCCCGACGCCCCGGACCGCGGGCCGTCCTCGGCCGGGCGGTGGGTGTCTTCGTGGCGGCGGTGGAGGGCGTAGAAGTAGCCCGGCCGGTGGCTCGGGTGGATCGGCATCCCGGCGAACCGGGGTTGCTCCAGGTCGTACACCCGGGCCGCACACAGGCGGGCGATGAGGTCGGCGGGCATTCGTCCTCCCTAGCTCTTCCCCAGAACGAGATCGACGACCCAGCACCCGCGGACGTGCGGCCCCGGCCCGCGGCAGTGGGCGAGCACGGCGGCGTCGGCGCAGCCGGCGTCCTCGAGCGCGTCGGCCAGCACCGGCAGGCGGTCGAAGGCGCGGTCCTCGTAGGCGCCGCGGGCGAGGCCGACGACGGCTTCGGTCCGCCACGCGGGATCGAACGCGACGGGGTGGAACGGGTTGCCGAAGATATCGCGGAGAAGAATAGCCTGAGCAGCCCTTTCGGATTCTGGCTGCTCAAGTGCGTCCGCGATCTGAGTGGCAGTAGCGATTGCGAACGAGGCCATCGGATGGCCGCCGTAGCTATACTCGGCTCTGTTGTAGGCCGCGGCCGAAGCTGCAAAGGCCAGTAACTGGGCCGGTGTCAGTTGACCATCCGGCTGCCCCGGGAGTTCGCCGAATACAGCTTGAGCTTGAGCGCTCGCCTCAGCTAATTGGTCGCCGCCAACCTGTCCTTCGGCCCACTGCTCTGCCACGATTACGGCCGCACGACTTCGTTCATCTTCGAGCAGGTGCCAAACCCTTCTACAGCATTGACACGCGAAGATACGGAGTTGCCGCATCTTCGGTTCGCCAGTGAGGGCTTCGATCATTGGCGTGGGGTCGGCGCCCACCAGCCACTCGGCTTCGGTCACGGCCTGCGCCCCCTTCGACCCGGTAGCCGCGGGCTTCAGCCCGCGTCAGCCTGCGATGTCCGACTGGGGCCAACGCACCTCAGACACCGCTGACGCGGGCGCGGGCTGAAGCCCGCGGCTACCAGGCTTCGGCCTCAGATGCCGTAGAACCGCACGGCGTTGTCGTGGAACAGCTTCCGCTGCTGCTCCGCCGGCCGGTCGGCGACGATCGCCTTCAGCGCCCCCGCCCAGTCGGAATACTTCTCGACGCCGAGCAGGCACACCGGCCAGTCGCCGCCGAACATCACCCGGTCCGGGCCGAACACCTCCAGCGTGTGGTTCACGATCGGCGCCAGATCGTCCAGCGTCCACTTGCCGCGCGCCGGGGCCGACGCGATGAACCCGCTCACCTTCCCCACCACGTTCTTCCGCTTCCCCATCTCGGCCATGTCGCGCCGCCACCGGTCGCGCTCGGCCATCGTGTGCGTCAGCTTGCCGTTGCCGCAGTGGTCCAGGATGAACCGCGTGTTCGGGCACTGGTCCACCAGCTTGGCGTGGTCGGCCAGCTCCTCCGGCCGCACGCACAGGTCGAAGCTCAGCCCCAACTCGCCCAGCAGCTTGATGCCGGCCACGAACTTCTCGTCGAGGAAGTACGCCGGGTTCACGCCGTCCACGTGGAGCACCTGGCGGATCCCCTTCACGTAGCGGTGGCCGCGGAACTGGCGGGCGTAGGCGGCGAACCCGTCGGAGTTCGGCCGGCCGCTGACGACCGCGGCGCACGTCGGCGTGTTGCGGGCCTCGCACAGCGCGACGATGAAGTCGGCCTCCTGCTGCTGCTGCGCCGGCACCACGTCCACCTCCATGTACACCGCCTTCACGACGCCGACGCCGCGGGTGGCCTCGGCGTATTGGGGCGACAGGAAGTTGTGGCCGAGGATTTTGCCCTCGGGCGTGGCCGGGTTGAACCACGCGAGCTTGAACCGCGTGAGGTCCCAGAGGTGCTGGTGGGTGTCCACGATCGGGAAGGCGGGTGCGGGGGTCACGGGTTGGCGCTCCGGCTGGGCGAGGACGGGGGTCGTGATCGTTGCCGCGGAGGCGGCGAGGAAGTCGCGGCGGTTCATACGGTTCCCCAGGGTGAGGTGCGGGCGATTGTAGCACCGCCGCCGCGGGGCCGCCATAAACTGACGGGATGAGTAGCAAGCGCGTTCTCGTCACCGGCTCCGCCGGGCGCGTCGGCCGGGCCGCGGTCCGCGAACTGGCCGCCCGCGGGCACCACGTCGTCGGCTTCGACCTCCGCCCCACGCCCGGCATCCCCGCGGCACAGTCCGTCGTCGGGCCGCTCGGCGATGTCGCGGCGCTGCGGAAAGCCGCGAGCGGCGTCGATTGCGTCATCCACCTCGCCGCCACGCCCGACGACGCCCGCTACCCCCGCGGCACGCCCCCGGACGACGGCGATAACTTTCTGTCGGAACTCGTCCCGAACAACGTCATCGCCCCGTATCAGATCATGGAAGCGGCCCGCACGTTGAACATTCCCCGCGTCGTGCTGGCGAGTACGGGGCAGGTCATCGGCGGGCACCTCCTCGACGGCAACACGCCGGTCACGGCGGCGCACCCGTACAAGCCGCGCTACCTGTACGCGGCGACGAAGGTGTTCCTCGAAGCGCTCGGTCAGGTGTACGCGAAGGAGCACGGCACCGAGGTGCTGGCCGTGCGGCTGGGGTGGTGCCCGCGCGACCCGGGGCAGGTCGCCGAGATCGCCGCGTCGGAACTGTTCCAGGACGTGTTCCTCAGCCCCGGCGACGCCGGCCGGTTCTTCGCCGCGACGGTCGAGGCCGCGAACCTGCCGGGCTATTCGGTCGTCCACGTTACCAGCCGGCACACCCACGCGCTGCGGTACGACCTGAGCGACGCGCAGCGGCTCCTCGGCTGGCAGCCGCGCGAGAGCTGGCCGACGGGGGCGTCGGAATTCGCGTGAGGCTCCCCGGGGCGTTGCCCCGGGCGATGCTGTCCCACCCCTTCGGGGTGAAGAGGCCACCCCGGTTTTCAGGCCAACGGCCTGGGACAACATCGCCCGGGGCAACGCCCCGGGTGCCGATCGGACGGCGTAAACTACACCCATGACCCACCCCGACCTCCCGCCGCCGCCGGCCTGGTACCGCGAGCCCGTCGCCATCGGCGGCCTGCCGATGGCGTCGCGGTTCAACCTCGCCCCGCTCGCCGGGTACACCAACCTGCCGTTCCGGCTGTCCGTCCGCGAGATCGGCGGCGTCGGCCTCTGCACCAGCGACCTCGTCAACGCCCGGGCCATCCTCGAAGGCCTCAAAAAGACGATGGAGTTGCTCGCCACGGACGCGGCGGAGCGGCCGCTGTTCGTCCAAATCTTCGGCAGCAACGCCGACGAGATGGCCCGCGCCGCGGCGTGGCTCGTCGCCCACGGGAAGGCCGACGGCGTCGACATCAACATGGGCTGCCCCGTCCGCAAGGTTGTGAAGACCGGCGGCGGCTCCAGCATGCTGTGCGACACCACCGGCGCGACCGTCGCGCTGGTGCGGCGCGTCGTGGAGGCGGTGAAGGTGCCGGTGACGGTGAAGATGCGGCTCGGCTGGGACGACGAGCAGTTGACGGCGCCGTTCTTCGCCCGCGAGTTCGAGCAGGCCGGCGTGGCGGCGCTCACCATCCACGGCCGGACGCGCGAGCAGGGGTTCAGCGGCGGCGTGAACCACGACGGCATCCGCCGCGTGGTCGAGGCGGTGGAGCGCATCCCGGTCTACGGCAACGGCGACGTGCGCAGCGTGGCCGACGCGGCGCGGATGATCGACGACACCGGCTGCCACGGGATCGCACTCGGCCGCGGGGCGCTGGCGAACCCGTGGGTGTTCCGCCAGTTCGACAGCTGGGTGCGGACCGGCGACCCCGGGCCGCGGGCGACGTACCACGAGCGGCTCGACTTCATGCGGCTCCACCTGCGCCGGCTGATCGACTGGCGCGGCGGCGAGAAGTACGGGTGCGTGCAGTTCCGCAAGGTGGCGACGTGGTACACGAAGGCGCTGCGCCTGCCGAAGCGGACGCAGGCGGCGATGGTGATGCTGGAGAACCTGGCGCAGTTCGAGGAGCTGGTCGCCCCGTTCGCGGAGGCGCCGCCGCCGGGGTGGAGCGAGTACGACGCGCAGCAGGCGCACGTCGCGGTGCCGGCGGGGCCGATCAGCCACTGGTAGGCGTGACAGACCGGTGTCACTCGCGCGGCACGACCGACTGTACGATGCCGTTGAACACGAACCGGAAGGTGCCGTGCGGCTGGCCGCGGAACAGCACCTGCGGGCCGAACAGCGCCAGCCGGCCGCGCCCCACCCGGGCGTCCACCACCGCCGCGCCCCCCTCCAGGTGCTGCTGACCCCACGCCCACCCGCTCCGCAGCGGCGTCGGCGTGTCGAACCACGCCACCCGCCGCGCCCCCGCTTCGGCGGCGCCATTCGTGAGGCGGAACGTCGGGCTGTTCGATAACATCACGTCGGCGTGGTCGCCGAGCCCCCA
>DASPHQ010000798.1:0-6018 GCA_035629595.1 Urbifossiella sp.
CGAGTGGGTCGACTTCTTCCGCTGAACCGACGGCCGCCGCGGTCACGCCGCGGTCGCTACCACAGGTCGGCTCGCCGCCGGCGGCCTCTCCGCAAGCCGCCGCAGGTACGACTTCGCGGAGTCGGCCACGGTGACCAGGGCGGCCCCGGCCATGATCGCGTCCTTGACGACCAGCCGTCCGGCCCCGGACAGGAGCGGGAACCCGTGCTCCGGCCCGCCCCGGTCGGGCACCCAGCACTCCGGCGTCGTCACCAGGAACGACAGCGTCACCACCGACATCACCGCCACCAGGAAGCTCCCCACCGCCGCCGCCTGCGGGAGGACCGGGTGCAGCGCGATCAGCACCCCGTACAGCACGATCACCGCGCCCAGCCCGAGGGCGAACGGGTACGTCCGGTTCATCTCGTGCCACACACGGTTCGCCGGCACCACGGCCCCCTCCGGGTTCATGTGCGGCTTGTAGTTCGCGGGATCGGCGTAGAAGAAGCTCATCACCGGGCTGTTGGCGACGAACGGCACGATGCCGTCGGCCTCGTAGTGGTACACCTTCAGCCCGCCGATCCACACCAGCACCACCAGCCCGGCCCGGGTCACCGACATCCCGACCCGGTCCATCTTCGCCGCCGCCTCGAACAGCCGAGTGATCGCGCCCATGACCGCCTCCGCGGGTTGGCCCGCGGTCACGTCCCCGGTTTCCGGGGGTCGCTCGCGGGTCTGTCGGCATTCTGCCCCGCGGGCGGGGCCGGCGGAATGGACGGGCGGGCCGAAGGCATGGACAGATTGCTCCCGCCCCGGACCTCCGTCTCGAACGCCCGGTACTCGGTCGGCGACATCCCGGTCTCCTTGCGGAACAGCCGGCTGAAGTACAGCTCGTCGTCGTACCCGACCTCGCGGGCCACCTCCTTCACCGGCCGCAGGGTGTGCAGCAGCTCCCACTTGGCGTGGTTGAGCACCCGTTCCCGGACCAGCTCGGTCAGCGTCTTGCCCAGGTGCTGCTTGACCAGCCGGCCGAGGGACTTCGGCGTCGCGTGCAGCAGGTCGGCGTAGTCGGCCGGGGCGTGCAGCCGGCGGTAGTGCGTCTCCACCAGCTCGCGCAACTCCGGCAGCGGGGGCGGCAGCCGCCCGCCGGTGCCGCACGCCGAGCCCTGCTGCTCGCGCTTCAGCCGGGTCGCCCGGACGAGCAGGATCTTCAGGTACGACAGCAGCATCTCGGCGTGGGCCAGCCCGGTGGCGGCCAGCTCCCCGCGCATCCGGGCCACCAGGTCAGCCACCTCCCGCTCGGCCTCCCCGTCGAGGGCGACGGCCGGGACGCCGTAGGGGTCGTTGAACAGCACGCCGTTGCACCCGACCTCGTGGTGGTGCGTCTCGACGCACAGGAAGTTGGCGTGGAACCGCACGGCCGTGACCCGGAGGTCGCCGTCGGGTTCGAGGCGGGCGGCCTGGTAGGGGGTGAAGAACAGCACGCACGGGGCGGCGAACGGGTGGCGGGCGTCGTCGGCGTGGAACGCGCCGCGGCCGACACTCACCCAGTAGGCGGTGAAGTAGTTGGTCCGGTGCGGGCGCGTCAGGTCGGCGGCGGCCGGGTCGGCGACCTCCAGGGCGAGGCGGCCGTCCCGCCGGTCGTACAGGGTTTGTGCGACGGCGGGCGGGGGCGGGTCGGTGTCGGTCATGGTCGGGCCGGATCGGGTCAGGAGTGGCCGAGTACCGGGTGCGGGCGGTACGGCTCCTCCAGCGCGACCGTCTCCGCCGGCTCCAGCTTGAGCGAAGCGGCCGCGAGGGCGTCGTCCAGGTGGTGCGGCTTCGACGCCCCCACGATCGGGGCCGTCACCCCCGGCCGCGACAGCAGCCACGCCAGCGCGACCTGCGCGTTCGGCACCCCGCGGGCCTGCGCCACCCGGGTGACCGCGTCCACGACCGCGAAGTCGTCGTCCCGGTAGTAGAGCTTGTGGGCGAAGTCGTCGGTCTTGGCCCGGCTGGTGTCGCCGTGCTCGCCCTTCGTCCGGTTGCCGGCCAGGAACCCGCGGGCCAGCGGGCTCCACGGCAGTAGCCCGAGCCCCTCATCGCGGCACAGCGGGTTCACCTCCCGCTCCTCCTCGCGGTAGACCAGGTTGTAGTGGTTCTGCATCGTCACGAACTTCGCCGCCCCGAGACGGTCCGAGGCGTGGAGCATCTTCGCCAGCTGCCACGCGAACATGCTCGACGCCCCGACGTGCAGCACCTTCCCGGCCGTCACCGCCGCGTCGAGCGCGCCCAGCGTCTCCTCGACCGGCGTGGTCGGGTCGAAGCGGTGGATCTGGTACAGGTCGACGTAGTCGAGTTGCAGCCGCCGCAGGCTCCGGTCCAGGGAGTGCCGGATGTGCTTGGCCGACAGCCCGCGCTCGTTCGGCGTCGGGCCGGTCGGGTGGTACACCTTGGTGGCGACCACCACCTCCTCCCGCGGCACGGCCAGTTCCTTCAGGGCGCGGCCGAGCACCTCCTCGCTGGCCCCGTCGGAGTACATGTCGGCGGTGTCGAAGAAGTTGACCCCGGCCTCCCACGCCCGGCGGAAGTACGGCCGGCTGGCGGTCTCGTCGAGCACCCACGGCCGCCACGCCGGGCTGCCGTAGGTCATGCACCCGAGGCAGATCCGCGAAACCTTCACGCCGGCCCGGCCGAGGGGGACGTACTCCATGTGCTCCTCCGAATCGGGACCGGCCCGCGGTCGTGCTGTGAGGTTGGTAGCCGCGGGCTTCAGCCCGCGATAACCTGAGCGCGGGCTGAAGCCCGCGGCTACCAGTATTGAGACGCCACATCGTGTCTCGGGTCGTTGCCCGGTTGGGGGGATCTCATGCGTCGCGCCCTGCTGCTGTTCGCGGTCGTCGCGCTGCTCACGGTCGGGGTGGCGGGTGGGGGCGCCGAGGCGCAGACGAAGGCCGGTCCCGAGCGGCTGAAGCTCTGGGACGGGAAAGCCCCGCAGGGTGACGGCACGTTCGAGGCGGCCGACGCCGTCATCACCGTCCACCGGCCCGAGAAGGCAAACGGCGCCGCGGTCGTGATCTGCCCCGGCGGCGGGTACGGCGGCCTCGTGACCGGCGGCGAGGGGCACGGCATCGCCGCCTGGCTGAACAAGCACGGCGTCACCGGGGTGGTGCTAGAGTACCGGCTGCCGAAGGGGCGGCCGTTCGTGCCGCTGCTCGATGCCCAGCGGGCGATCCGCACCGTCCGGGCCCACGCGAAGGCGTGGGGCGTCGATCCCGCGAAGGTCGGCATTATCGGCTTCTCGGCCGGCGGGCACCTCGCCTCCACCGCCGGGACGCACTTCGACGCCGGCGACCCGGCCGCCGCGGACGCGGTCGGCAAGCAGAGCAGCCGGCCCGACTTCGTGGTGCTGGTGTACCCGGTCGTCACGATGGGGCCGAAGGGGCACGGCGGCTCGCGGACGAACCTGCTCGGGAAGCAGCCGGACGAGAAGCTGGTGGCGCTGTTCTCGAACGAGACGCAGGTGACGGCGAAGACGCCGCCGACGTTCCTGGTCCACCCGAAGGACGACACCCTGGTCGTGCCGGAGAACAGCCGGATGCTCTACGACGCCCTCCGCGCGAACAAGGTGCCGGCCGAGTACCTGGAGCTGCCGTACGGGGGGCACGGGCTGAACGGGTACAAGGGGCCGATGTGGGACGCCTGGCAGGCCCGGTCGCTGGCGTGGCTCGGCGAGCAGAAGTTCCTCCCCGCGGCCCGCGGGAAAGACTGACTGCCCGTCGGAGGCCGATCTGATGAATCCGGCGGCGTCAAGGAAAACGTCCATTCGGGCGGAGATTATTGTTTCCGCCGCCCCCCACCGGGTCGCGGAAACAAGTGCTGCTGCTAGAATAATCGCCGTCGGAGCGACACCGCCGGACCAATCGCGTCGCGAATCCGTGCCCGACAAGAACTTGTGACGCCGGACGGTCGGGGAGACGCGGGCATGAGCAACCAGGTGTATCGAGTCGGGATGGCGCAAACGCGGGTCGAGGGCGGCCGGCCCGACGCCAACTTGGCACGGGCCGCGGCCGCCGTCCGGGACGCCGCCGCGGCCGGGTGCCGGCTGGTCGTCCTCCCCGAGTGCCTGGACCTCGGGTGGACCGACCCGTCCGCCCGCACGCTGGCCCGGCCGATCCCCGGCCCCCACGCCGACGCCCTCGCCGCCGCCGCCCGCGGGAGCCGGGTCTACGTGGCGGCCGGGCTGGTCGAGCGGGCCGGCGACCGCCTCTACAACACCGCCGTCCTCATCGGTCCCGACGGCCGGGTGCTCCTCCACCACCGGAAGGTGAACGAGCTGGACATCGCCCTCGACCTGTACGCCGTCGGCGACCGCCTGGGCGTGGCCGAGACGGAGCTGGGCACCCTCGGGCTGGCCGTCTGCGCCGACAACTTCGGCTCCTCGCTCGCCGTCGGCCACGTGCTCGCCCGGATGGGGGCGCAGGTCATCCTGTCGCCCTCGGCGTGGGCGGTGGACGCCGACCACGACAACGCCCGCGACCCCTACGGGAAGCTGTGGCTCGACTCGTACGCGGAGTTGGCCCGGCTGTACGACGTGACGGTGGTCGGGGTGAGCAACGTCGGGCCGATGACCGGCGGGCCGTGGGCTGGGCGTAAGTGCATCGGGTGCTCGCTGGCGGTCGGGCCGGGCGGCGCGGTGCTGGCCCGCGGGCCGTACGGGGAGAACGCCGAGGCCGTCGTGCCGGTCGAGGTGACGCCCCGCCCGCCGGTCGCCCGCGGGACCGGATTCGCCGACGCCCTGGCCGCCCGGGGCTACCGCGGGCCGTAGGGCCGGGGCGGGGCTGTGAGCGCGGGGGACATCGCAACCGGGGAGGGTCGTCTTGTACCGGCTCGCGGTCCTCGCCGTGTTCGCCACCGCCGCGGCCGCGACCGCCGCCGACTGGCCGCACGCGCGCGGCCCCCGGTACGACGCCCACGCCGACGATACCGGGCTCGCCCCCGACTGGCCGGCGGACGGCCCGCCGGTCCTCTGGACCCGCGAGCTCGGGGCCGGGTATTCGGCGTTCGTCGTCGCGGAGGGGCGGGCCTTCACGCTGTACCAGACGGCCGCCGGCATGTACCTGACCGCCCTCGACCCGGACACCGGGGCGGAGCTCTGGAAGGAGCGGGTCGGGTGGCCGTGGCAGCCCGGCGGGATGTACCCGGGGGCGTACGCCAGCCCCACCTGGAGCGAGGGCAAGGTCTACTACGCGACCCCAACCGGGGTGGTGGGGTGCGTGCGGGCCGCGGACGGCCGGGCCGTCTGGGCGGTGAACGTCGGCGACCGGTTCGGCGGCCGGCGCGGGACCGAGTTCGGCTACGCCTCGACCCCGACGGTCGACGACGGCCGCGTGCTCCTCCCCGTCGGCGGGGCCGGCGCGGCGATGGTCGCGCTGGCGGCCGACGACGGCCGCACCCTCTGGGCGGCCGGGGACGAGCCGGCGAGCTACTGCCCGGCCTACCCCGTCACCCTCGACGGCCGCCGGTGCGTCGTCGGCTACTTCCAGAACAGCCTCGTCCTCTTCGACGCCGCCACCGGCGAGCGGCTCTGGCGGGAGCGACTCTCCGGGAGCTACGACGAGCACTCCGCGTGGCCGCTGTTCGACGGCCGGCACCTCCTGACCGCCGCGCCGTTCCGCGCCGGCGCGCGGCTCTACCGGTTCACTGCCGGGGAGAAGGGCGTCGCCGCGACAACGGTCTGGGGCGGTAAGCAGCTCTCGAACGACGTGTGCTCCAGCCTGCTGCACGACGGGGCCGTGTACGGCTTCGACATCCACCAGGCCCAGGCGAGCGTCCACCGGCCGTCGCGGGGGAGCTTCAAGTGCCTGGATTTCCTCACGGGGAAGGTCCACTGGGAGACGGAGGAGGTCGGGCAGGGGTCGGTCGTCCACGCCGACGGCAAGCTGCTCGTCTGGACCGAGACCGGGGTGCTGGTGCTGGTCCGGCCGGCAGTCGGGCGGTACGAGGAGCTGGCCCGCGCGAAACTGCTGGGCGGCGGGGGGATGTGCTGGGCGGCCCCGG
>DASPHQ010000799.1:0-2073 GCA_035629595.1 Urbifossiella sp.
CGGAAGCACTTGTTTCCGGAACCCGGTGGGGGGGGCGGCGGAAACAATAATCTCCACCCGAATGGCCGTTTTCCTTGACGCCGCCGGATTCGTCAGTCCACGCGGACCACCCGCCCCGCCAGCACCCGCACGCGGTCGGCCACGCGGATGGCGCGGGCGCCGTTCTCCGGCACCACCCACACGGCGTAGTCCCCCTCGGGGACCAGCATCTCGACGCGGAAGTCGGCCGCGGTCTGCACCGGCACGTGCCCCTTCTCGTCGGGGCCGGCGTCGAACGGGTCGGTGGCGACGATCTTCCCTACTCGCGGCGAGTCGTCGCGGCGGAACACGTCGATGACGCCGAGCTTCTCGACGAGCTTGATCGTGTGCGTCTTGCCGGCCTCGACCTTCACGTTGCGCTCGACGACGACCGCCGCGCCGCCCTTCGGCGTGACGAACACCGTGAACGGCCCGCCGTCCGGCAGGGCGAGGGGCTGGTCGAGCTTGGTGGCCGTGACGACCGCCTTGGGCTTGGCCGAGCGCGACTGCGCGACGGCCCGGTAGACGGCGACCGACTCGATCGCCGGCTGCGACTTCGCCCCGACGACGGCGAGGCGGGCCGGCTCGTCGGCGCGGGCGGCGGACGCGAGGAGGATGGCGGCCAGGGCAAGGCGCATGGGACGGCTCCGGGGGATGCCGCTATTGAACCACACCGCGGGCCTGGGGTGTGTCACAAACGGGTAACGGCGTCAGCCCCCGTGCCGCTTCAGCAGCAGGTACTCGACCAGCCAGCCCAGCAGTTCCAGGCCCGCGTCGCGCACGTCGCGGCCGGGGTTGAACTCGCTCACCGACACGCCCACCACCTTGTCCGACCACACCGCGTCGATCACCGCCAGCAGCGCCGGCGGCGTCAGCCCGAACGGCAGCGGCTGCCCCACCGCCGGCAGGTACGCCGGGTCGACGGCGTCGCAGTCGAGGTCGATCCACACCGTTGATGCGGCCGCGGCGCGCTTCCGCAGGTCGGCCAGCACGCGGTCGGGCTTCGTCGCCACGTCAACGGCCGAGTGCGCCGCCGCGAACGTCTCGGCGATTTCGGCGGGCGTCAGGAACAGGTCGCGGTGGCCGAGGTTCACCAGCGTCGGCAGCGGGCCGGCGGCGTGCTTCAGGAAGTTGCCGTGCGACAGCTCCGCGGTCGTGTCGTGGAAGCGGTACACGTCCAGGTGGGCGTCGAGCTGCACGACCAGCGCGTCGGGGCCGAGTTCCTCCAGCACCGGCAGGACGCTCAGGTGGTTGCCGCCGAGCCACAGGAGGAAGTCGCCCGCGTCCAGCGCCTTCCGCGCGAGCTGCCGGCCGCGCTTCCGCCAGCCCTTCACCTGCTCGACCGTCTCGAACGCCGCCTCGCGGACGGTCACGCGGCCGGTCAGCGGCGCGGCCCGGCACGGGCGCGACTCGGCGGCGGTGTCGTCGAGGATTTCACGGACGGTGTCGCCGAGGAGCTGCGCGCCGGCGCCTGCCCCGGCGGAGCCGAACAGGTCGAACGGGAACACGACGGCGACGGACTTCACGCGGCGGCCTCCGGGAAAGGCTTCGTATCCGGCGGCTCCCGGCTGGACAGGCTGGCCGCGACCCGTCACGATAGTACCAGCGCGACCCCCCGAGGTTCCCGATGACCGCCACCGCCCCGCCGTCCGCCGAGCGCCGCATCGCCACCCGCCGCCAGCCGGCCATGGGCACGCTGTTCCGCCTCGACACCGACGGCCCGCCCGAGATCGGCCTGATCTGGAACATCTCGCGCACCGGCGTGAGCATGCTCCGCAACGAACCGCCGGAGGCCGGCACCCGCATCACCGGCCTGCTCGAGACGATGACCGACGCCCACGCCCTCCGCGTCGGGATGACCGTGATCCACGTCAAGAAGCTGGACACCGGCGACTACTTCGTCGGCGGCCACTTCGACCAGCCGCTGACCGACGACCAGCTGAAGCCGTTCGTGGTCTGAAACCGTCCTGTAGGTCGGGCTTTAGCTTGACCCCGCGAGCCGTCCCGGGGCGTTGCCCCGGGCTATGTTGTCCCAGCCCTTCGGGCTGAAGAGGG
>DASPHQ010000800.1:0-16887 GCA_035629595.1 Urbifossiella sp.
AGCTGGTCCACGAGGAGGTGCGGACGCGCGTGCTCCACGCCGGCATCGGGGCCATCACCGAGAGCGACGTGCAGCTGGCCCTCACCAGCCCCGAGGACACGCTGATCGTCGGGTTCAACGTGACGACCGACGACGCGGCGATGAAGCTGGCCGAGGCGCGCGACATCAAGGTGCGCGAGTACCAGATCATCTACAACCTCGTGGACGACGTGAAGGCGGCGCTCGAGGGCCGGCTGAAGCCGATCGAGGAGGTGGTCCACCTGGGCCGCGCCGTGATCCGCGACACGTTCCGCATCACGAAGGTGGGCACGATCGCCGGCTGCTACGTCACCAGCGGGGTCATCGAGCGGAACGCGCGGGTGCGGGTGATCCGCGAGGGGGTGGTGGTGTTCCCGCCGGCCGACAAGGTGGTGGGGCTCGACAGCCTGAAGCGATTCAAGGACGACGCCAAGGAGGTCCGCGAGGGCTTCGAGTGCGGCATGCGGATCACCGGGTTCGACGACGTGAAGGCCGGCGACGTGATCGAGGCGTTCAAGATCGAGATCAAGCAACGGACCCTGTAGGCCGGTAGCTGTCAGCTGTCAGCTGTCAGCCAGACCCGGTGTTTGGATTGGCTGACAGCTGACAACTGACAGCTTCAAAAACATGGTGATCGGCTCCCTCACCGCCCGGCTGCTGGTCCGCGACAGCCGGACGCTCAAGGACAAGCGGCAGGTGGTGCGGTCGATCCTGGACAAGGCCCGGGCCGGGTTCGACGTGGCCGCGGCCGAGGTCGGCAGCCTCGACGACGTGAAGGTCGCCGAGCTGGCGTTCGCGGCCGTCGGCCCCGAGGCGGCGCTGGTCCGCGGGGTGCTGCAGAAGTTGTCCGAGGCGCTGCGCCGCCACCCGGTCGCCGAGTACCTCGGCGGCGACCTGACCGTCGGGCACGAGGTGGTGTAGGTCGTTGGTTCGCCGCTTGCGGCGTTGCAGGGTATGCCCTGCAACGCCGCAAGCGGCGGAACCCCGGGGCATTGGATGCGGACGGAGTTGTTCTGGATACCGACGGCGTTTCCCGGCCGGCTCGCGGTGGCTCCGCGGCCGCGCGGCGGAGACTGGCTCGGCGACGAAATGGCGGCGTGGCGAGCCGCGGGTATCGAGACAGTAGTTTCGCTGCTGACGTCCGGTGAGGTCGGGGAGTTCGGTCTCGAGGACGAGGCGAACGCGGGCGCGGCGCACGGCGTCCGGTTCCTCTCCCTCCCGATCCCGGACCGGGAAACGCCGGCGTCGCGGTCAGCGTTCGAGGGGCTGGTGTCCGAGATCGCCGGGGAGTTGACCGACGGCCGCGGAGTCGCGGTCCACTGCCGGCAGGGGATCGGCCGGGCCGGGCTGACCGCCGCCGCCGTCCTGATCGCCGCCGGCCTGGACCCCGCCGCGGCGGTCGAGCGTGTGAGCACCGCCCGCGGCCGGCCGGTTCCCGAGACCCCGGCCCAGAGCCGCTGGCTGGACGAGTTCGCCCGCGATCGCCCGACGGCGACATCAACTACCGCATTGCGAGCCGGGCGCGCGAGCGACCGGAGTGTTCCTGCATGAAGTCCCACCGCCTGGCCCGCGTCAACGAGGTGATCCGGGAGACGGCCGCCAACGCCATCCTCTTCCAGATCAAAGACCCCCGCGTGAAGGGGGTCACGGTCACGCGCGCCGAGGTGTCCGCCGACCTGCAGCACGCCAAGGTGTTCGTGTCCGTCATGGGCTCCGAGAAGGAGCAGAAGCTCACCATGTACGGCCTCGCCAGCGCCGCCGGGTTCATCCAGACCAAGGTCGCCGAGCGGCTCACAACCCGGCACGTCCCGCACGTCAGCTTCGTGATGGACGAGGGGATCAAGAAGAGCCTCGCCATCGCCCAGATCCTCGCCGCCGAGAAGGCGCTGATGGCGCCCGACGAGCCGCCGCCGGCCGTCGAGGACGAGGACGACGACGAGGACGACGAGGACGGGACCGACACCGACGACGCCGACCAGCCCCTGCCCCCCGCCGACGGACCGACGGACCGGGCGAGCTGAACACGACCGGAAAGCGAGAGCGCCCGCCATGCCGGCGATCACCAACAAGCAGCAGATGCTCAGCACGGCGCACGCCGCGCTGAAGAAGCGCTTCCCGCTCCCGGCGTCCGGCCCGGACGAACCCCGGCCGGTGCTGGAGGAACTCGTCTACGCCGTGTGCCGCGAAGGCACCACCCCCGCCGACGCCGACCGCGCCTACGACGCCCTCCGCAAAACCTTCGTGGACTGGAACGAAGTCCGCGTCAGCACCGTCCAAGAAGTCGCCGACAGCCTCCGCCCGCTCCCCGGGGCCGGCCTCAAGGCCGGGTGGATCATCGCGCTGCTGCAGGCCGTCTTCGAGATGACCTACTCCTACGACCTGGACGAGTTGGAGAAGAAGGGGCTGAAGCAGGCCGCGAAGCAGCTGGCCCGCTACTTCGACCCGAAGGACCTGGAGAAGCTCGGCCTGCGGCAGGCGGCCAAGCAGGCGGCCCGGCTCGAAACCATGCACGACTACGCCGTCGCGTGGGTGGTGCAGCGGCGACTCGGCGGCCACGCGATCCCGCTCGACGGCCCGACGCTGCGGGTGCTGCGCCGCCTCGGCGTGGTGGAGCCGGGCGAGCCGGAGAGCCTGGAGGCGCTGCGCGGCAGCGTCGAGCACGTGATCCCGAAGGCGAAGGGGCCGGAGTTCACCGACCTGATGAGCGTCCACGCCCGGGAGCTGTGCGTGGACGGTACGCCGGACTGCCCGCACTGCCCGCTGAAGGCCGACTGCCCGACCGCCCCCCAGGTGCTCGCCGCCGGCAAGAAGCCCGGCGAGGGGAAGCCGAAGAAGTCGCGCTGACGCCGGGCGAAGCCCACCCGTTGCAACGGGTGGGCTTTACCGATTCAAACCTCCCACAGGGATCACCCATGTTTCGACGGGCGTTCGCGTTCGGGCTGACGGCCGCGCTGTTGGTCGCCGCCGGCGGGTCGGCCCAGCCGCCGAAACTCACCCCGGAGCAGACCAAGGCCAAGAACGAGCTGAAGAAGCTCGAAGAATTCCTCGGCGTGTGGAACCTCGAAGGGTCCGTGAAGGCCGGCGGCAAGGAGACGATCTGGAAGGAGCAGGTGGACTGGAGCTGGAAGTTCCGCACCGCCGAGCCGACGATCAAGGTCGTGTTCGGCGAGGGGAAGGGCAAATTCTTCACCGGCGGCGAGCTGACCTACGACGTGGCCGCGAAGAAGTACAAGTTGACGCTCACCGGCGCGGACAAGAAGCAGAGCCTGTACACCGGCGACTTCAAGGCCGACGTGCTGAAGCTGGAGCGGAAGGACGACAAGGGCGACGTCCACCGGATCGCGGTGAACACGCTGGCGGACGGCATTCGGATGCAGCTGAAGGTGGAGAAGCAGGAGGGCGGCAAGGGGCTGTTCCAGTCGGCGTTCTCGCTGACGGGGAACCGGAGCGGCGAGTCGCTGGCCGGCGGGGCGAAGAAGGCCGAGTGCATCGTCACCGGCGGGGCCGCGTCGATCCCGGTGTCGTTCGGCGGGAAGCAGTACTTCGTGTGCTGCTCCGGCTGCCGCGACGCCTTCAACGAGACGCCCCAGAAGTTCATCGACGAGGCGGCGAAAAAGAAGTAGTGGTTTGACCCGCCGCTTGCGGCGGTGCAGCGTGGACGCTGCACCGCCGCAAGCGGCAAAACCCCTCGCCTTGCCCCACCCTTTATCTCTGTGCTACCCTCCGCCCCCCCGGAGGTCGCACCGTTGCCCGCGTCCCGCTCCCTGGCCGTCGCCGCCGCCACCAACTGGGCGGCGTTCGCCTGCGCGATGGCCGTGTCGTTCTTCATGGCCCCGTACCTCATCCACGGCCTCGGCGCCCCGCGGTACGGCGTGTGGTGCGTCGTGGACGGCATCCTCGCGTACTTCACGCTGCTGGACATGGGCGTGGCCGCGTGCCTGGTGCGGTTCGTCGCCCGCCACCACGCCGCCGGCGAGCGCGACGAGCTGAACCGCCTCGTGTCCGCGTGCCTGGCCGTGTTCCTGGCCGCCGCGGGGGTCGTGGTGGTGGTCGGCGCGGCGCTCGTGCCGTTCGTCGGGCCGGCGCTCGAGCAGAAGCTCGGCGAGCCGGGCGACGTTTCCGCGTTCATGCTGCTGATGCTCCTGAACGTCGCCGCGACGCTGCCGCTGAGCGTCTTCCCGACCATCCTCGACGGGATGCAGCGGTTCGGGACGAAGAGCGCCCTGCGCCTCGCGTTCCTGGCGGTGCGCGTCGCCGGCGTCATCGCCGTGCTGGAGACGCAACCCGGCCTGCTGGCGCTCGGCGTGGTGTACACGGTGACGAACCTGGCCGAGCACGCCGTGGCCGCGTGGCTGGCGTACCGGGCGGTGCCGGGCCTGCGCATCAGCCGCCGGCTGATCGACCGCGAGACGCTCCACCGGGTGAAGGGGTACAGCCTCGACTCGTTCCTCGCGATGCTCGCCGGCCGCATCACGGTGCAGACCGGGGCGATCGTGATCGGCGGGTTCGCGGGCGTGGTCGCGGCGGCGCACTACTCGGTGGCCGCGCGGCTGATCGAGACGGCGAAGGGGCTGCTGCGGGCGGTCACCTCGACGCTCACGCCGACGGTGAGCGAGCGCGAGGCGACCGGCGACCTGGCGGGGGTGCGGGCGGTGTTCCTCGGCGGCACGCGGTGGGTGCTGTACCTGGTGCTGCCGGTCCACCTCGGCATCCTGGCGTACGGCCGGCCGTTTCTGGCGCGGTGGGTCGGCGCCGAGTACGCCGACGTGTGCTTCCCCGCGGCGGCGATCCTGTCCGCGACGCTGACGATCGGCGTGGCGCAGTCGGCGGCGTCGCGGGTGCTGTACGGCATGGGGAAGCTGCGGCTGTTCGCCCGGCTGGCGCTTTTGGAGGCGGTGGTGAACCTCGTCCTGAGTCTGGCGCTGGTCGGCCCGTACGGGGTGGAGGGCGTGGCGGCGGCGGTGGCGGGGCCGAACCTGCTGTTCTGCGCGGCGACGATCAGCTACGCGGCGTGGGTGCTGGACGTGGGCGCGGCGGCGTACCTGCGCTCGGCGTGGCTGCGGCCGCTGCTGGCGGCGGTGGTGCCGACCGTGGTGTGGGTGCTGATGCCGCCGGCGGAGGCGGCGTGGGGGGCGATCGCCTTCGCCATCGCCTGCGGGCTGGGGCCGTACGCGCTGGCGGTGGCGGCGCTGGAATGGGTGGGGCGAAGCCCGGGGACGGCCGTCCCCGGGCTTTCAGAAGTTAGGGTGAACCGAGCCGCGCCGCCAGAAGCGCCGCCACTTCCTCGGCTGACCGTCCGCGGATGAGCACCTGCTTGTTGCGGTTCGTCTGACCCGCCGCCAGGTCCACCTCGGAGCGCTTCAGCCCGAGCCAGTCGCGCAGCAGTTCCACCAGTGCGGCGTTGGCGCGGCCGTCCTCGGGCGGCGCCGTGACGGCCACCTTCAGCGCGCCGCCGTGCTCGCCGACGACGGCGTTCTTGCGGGCGCCGGGTTGAGCGCGGACGGCCATCAGGACGCCGTCCGGGTGTGGCGTGAGGGTCACCATGCGGGTAGCATACCGGCCATGAAGCCGACCCGCCGCCAACTCCTCGCCGCCGGGGCCGCCGCGCTCGCGCCGGTGCACGTCGCCGCGCTCCCCACCGCCGCCCCCGCCGACCTCGGCATCGACCCGCGCCGCCTCCAGCACGCCTACGACCGCCTCGACGAATGGACGCGCGGCCCCACCGCCCCCGTCCCCGGCGGCGCCATTTTGATCGGTCGAAACGGTCGGGCGCTCGCGCCGCGGCTCTTCGGCCGGCAGGGGCCGGAAGCGGACGCCGGCCCGATCCGCGCCGACGGCCTGTTCCTCATGGCGTCGATCACCAAGCCCGTCGTGTACATGGCGGCGATGATCCTGGTCGAGCGCGGCCGGCTGAACCTCACCGACCCGGTGACGCGCTACGTCCCCGAGTTCGCGGCGCACGGCAAGGGGGCGGTGCTGGTGTCGCACCTGTTCACGCACACGTCCGGGCTGCCGGACATGCCGCCGGGGAACGCCGAACTGCGGCGGAAGCACGCCGACCTGAAGGCCTTCTACGCCGCGGCCGCGAAGGACACGACGCTCCTGTTCCCGCCCGGCACGAACGTCAGCTACCAGAGCTGCGGCACGATCGTCGTCGCCGATATTGTCGAGCGGCTGAGCGGGATGCCGGTCGCGGAGTTCGTGAAGCGCGAAATCTTCGACCCGCTCGGCATGGCGAGCACGCGCCTGGGCCTGAGCGGGCTCGACCGCGACCGCGTGGTGCGGGTGCAGATTCAGGACTACATGGTCGGCACGGACTTCGGGTGGAACAGCCGTTACTGGCAAGACCTGGGGGCGCCGTGGGGCGGCATGTTCAGCACGCCGGCCGACTTCGCCGTGGTACTCCACCTGCTGCTGAACGGCGGCGCGGTCGGCGGCGTGCGCGTCCTGTCACCGGCGTCGGTGCGCATGATGACGACGAACCGGTTGAACGACTACGCGGACCTGCCGGAGCCGCTGCGGCGGACGCAGCCGTGGGGTCTCGGCTGGCGGCTGAACCACCCGGGGACGCCGGGCAGCTGGAGCGATTTGCTGGGCCGCGACGTGTTCGGCCACACCGGCGCGACGGGCACGCTGGTGTGGGCCGACCCGCGGACGGGCGCGTTCGCCGTGCTGCTGACGAACGCGCTCCGTGAGAAGCAGCCGTGGCGACTGGTTCACCTGTCGAACGCGGTCGCGGCCGCGTTCGTGTAGCGCCGACGGCCTACTGCCGCACCTGCACGATCACCCGCACGCCCTTCTTGTTCGACGAGATGATGTCCAGCAGCCCGTCGCCGTTGATGTCGGCGACCTCGAACTGGGTGCCGATGCCGCTGTCGTCGTCGATCGTCATCGGGCTGAAGGTGGTCATGCCGTCGGGGCCGCGGGTGTTGCGGAACCAGTAAATGATCGCCGGCCCGTCCGACCCCGGCTCGCTGCGGCCGTGGCTCCACCACCGCTTGCCGGTCACGAAGTCGGGAATCCCGTCGCCGTCGATGTCCACGAAGTGGGCCGCGTGCGTCTCGCTGACGAGCATCGGGAACAGCGGCATCGTCTGGAACGCCGGGGAGGCGGCAGGGTCGGCGGCGGGGCGCTGCTTGTGCCACCAGATGCCGAACCGGTGCGCCGAGCTGCTGATCACGTCGGCCTTGCCGTCGTTGTCCATGTCCCAGGTGAACATGTCGGCGCACGCGTCGCCGAGCCGGGCCGGGTGGAACTTCCACGGCGTCTTGCCGTCCGCCGCCGCCGGCTGCTGCCACCACCCGCCGGTGCAGATCACGTCCTTCTTCTTGTCGCCGTTCACGTCGCCGACGCCGAGGCCGTGGCTGAACCGCTGGGTGCCGGGAACCTCGAACCCGGTCTTCGGCACGGCCTTGCCGTCCTTCATCTCGGGCGGCGTGCTCGGCACGCTGATCGGGTGCATCACCCACTTCGCCGTCGGGTCCGCCTCGTTCGGGGTGAAGTAGGCCATCTGCCCTTCGTTCCCCTTGCCCGGCGGCTGGAAGCCCATCACGAGCACCCGCTTGCCGGTGCCGAGCACGTCGGTGTACAGCGGCGTCTCGTTACACGCCGAGTCCCAGATGGTGTGCTTCTTCCAGTGGCCGTCCTTCCCCTGCGGGTTCTCCATCCAGTAGCACGGGGCGCCGGGGAAGTCGATGACGATGAGGTCGGGGAAGCCGTCCTTGTTGAAGTCGTCGGCCCAGCAGGCGAAGGAGCGGCTGTAGTTGTTCAGGCCGGTGCCGTGGTCCTTGAACGGCTGCATCTCGTGCGGCGTCCAGTTCGGCGCCTCGTACCAGTACTCGCCGTTGAGCACGTCGATCTTGCCGTCCTTGTTCACGTCGGCGACGGCCACGCCCTCGGAGCGGAACTTGGTGTCGAGGACGGTCCTCTTCCAACTGATCTTGGTGTCGGCCTTGGGGGCGGCGGTCTTGTCCTGGGCGAGCGCGAGGTGCCCGCCGACGCCGATGGCGACGGCCAGTGCGACCGCGACCGCGGGGAGGAGCCGAGACATGGGGGGAGGCCTCCGGGGTGGGATTACCCGCCACTGTACGACCGCGGGTGGGTTGCCGCCAGCAGGAACCGCACGGTGAGCCGACCGCCGTCAGGCGGCGGGTGGCCGTCGTGAGCGGGCTGTCGGCTCGGGTTTTAGCCCGGAGGGCGTCGGCGTGTAGCCCGGGGTGCAACCCCGGGCGAGCGATGGCGTGGAACGAGGGAGCGACGGGGAGCGGACACCGCCCAGGCCGCCCGGGGTTGCACCCCGGGCTACACGCCGACGCCCTCCGGGCTAAAACCCAAGGGTTTCGACGGAGCATAGTGGGCACACTCCGTGTGCCGTCGCCGTGGGGGAGCGACGGCACACGGCGTGTGCCTACTACTTTGACAGACCCGGCGCTACTGCGCCAGCAGCCGCTCGGCCTCGGCCAGGCCCGCCGCCGCGGGCGGGAAGTCGGGCCGCGCCCGCAGCGCCGCCCGGAACGCGTCCGCCGCCTCGGCCGGGCGGCCGGCGCGGAGCAGCGCCGTCCCCAGGTTCGCCCACGGGAACGGCACCCCGGGGTCGCGGCGCGCCGCCTCGCGGAGCGGGTCCACGGCCGCGGCCGCGTCGCCGGCGTTCATCAGCGCGGTGCCGAGGTTGAAGTGGACCCGCGCCATCGTCGGCTCCAGCTCGGCCGCCCGGCGGAACGCCGCCGCCGCCGCCGCGAACTCGCGCTTCCGGTTGCGGGCGATGCCGAGGAACTGGAACGCGGTGGCGTTCCCGGGGTCGAGGCGGACGGCGGTGTCGAGGGCGGCGATGCCGTCGTCCTCGCGGCCGGTGTTCACCAGGGCGCCGCCGAGGCGGGTGCGCGCCTCGCTGCTCGTGGGGTCGAGCTCGACCGCCTTGCGGAACCAGCGCACGGCCCCGGGCTCGTCCCCCTTGTTGGAGTGGGCGACGCCGAGGAACTGGTACGCGACCGGCTCGCCGGGCGCCAGCTCGATCGCCCGGCGGAGCACCTCCGTCCCCTCGTCCGCGAGGCCGGCGTCCACCAGCGCCCCGCCGAGCTGGATGTGGTAGGCGGCGGTGTCGGGCGACCCCGCGGCCAGCGCCCGCATCGCGTCGAGGTGGCCGCGCGGGTTGCCGGTGCGGGCCAGCAGGGCGCCCAGCCGCTCCCACGCCTTGCGCGAGACGGGGTCGGCCGCCGTCGCCCGCCACGCCGCGGCCACCGCCTCCGCCGGGTCGCCGGCCTCCTCCAGCACCCGCGCCAGCTCCAGGTGGGCGTCCACGTACCCGGGGAAGCCGCGGGACGCCTTCGTCAGCGAGGCGACGGCGGCGAGCCGGTCGCCGGTGGCGGCGAAGGCGCGGCCGAGGTTGTACGCCGCCAGCGGGCTGTCGGGGTCGATCCGGGCGGCGGCCAGGTAGGCGTCGCGCGCCCCGGCCGGGTCGCCGGCCTTCATCAGCGCCACGCCCAGGTTGATGTTCGCCGCGAAGTTGTCCGGCCGCAGCGCCCGCGCGGCGCGGTAGAAGCCCACGGCCCGGGTGGCGTCGCGCTTCACCCACAGGTCGCCGAGGTGGAAGGCGATGCGGTAGTCGGCCGGGTGGGCGGCGTGCGCCCGCATCAGCACCGGCGTCGGGTCGAGCCGCTCGGCCAGCATCAGCCGGGCCAGCGACACGACCGCCGGCGGCGTCAGCTTCGCCGGCTCGGCCTCGGCCGCCAGCACCGACAGCCGCTCCGGGTCCGAGCGCACCGCCGGGTCGCGGAGCCGGTCGGTCCACGGCCCGGGGTCGGCCTTTTGCGCCACCTCCAGCGCCCGGGTCAGCAGCCCCCGGTCCGCCTCGGTCGCCACCCAGTCGTCGAGCGCGGCCACGAGGTGCGCGCGGATCGGCGACTTCCCGATCGCGTCGGCCAGCTGCTCGGGGTCGCCGGCGGCGAGGTCGAGGCCGGCGGCGGCGAACGCGGCGCGGAAGTCGCCCGAGGCGTCGGCGTAGCGGCCGAGGCCGCCCTTCTGCGGCACCCACACCAGCTGCTTCGTCCGGGCGGCGTCGAGGGCGCGGACGGTTTTCAGGTCGGCCGCCGCGTCGGCCACCCGGTGGGCCAGGTCGTCGGAGCCGGCGCGGGCGGCCAGACTCCCGGCCAGGTCGATCGCGTGGGCGGCGGCGGCGAAGCGGAACCGGTCGCGCAGGTCCACGCCGAGGGCGAGGTTCTGTTCGGCGTCGGCGTAGGCCGAGCGCGTCTCGGCGGCGGTCCGCTCGCGGGCCAGGTCGCGCTCCAGCTCCACCCGGGCCTGCTCGGCGGCGGCGTGGTCGGCCGCCCGCCGGTGCTCCCGTTCCTGGCGGTCGTGCCACCACGCGGCGGCGCCGGCGATGGCCCCGGTCAACACGACGGCCACCCACAACCCGGCGCGGGCGCGGCGGGCGCGGGCGTCGGCGGCGGCGCGGGCGGCGGCGGCGCGGGCCTCGGCGGCGGCGCGGGCCTCGGCGGCGGCGCGGTCGGCCTCGGCCCGGCGGGCGCGCTCCTCGGCGCGGGCGCGGTAGGTCGCAACCTCCTCGGCCACCGCCTTCCCGTCGGCCGGCCGGTCCGCCGGCTGCGGGCTCAGGCAGCGGTACGCCAGCCGCGTCAGTTCCGGGTCGGCACCGGCCGTCGGCAGGCTCTCGCGGAGCGTCGCGGCGGCGACGATCCCCTCCTCGGCCGCGGACCCGGCCGTCCAGTCGTCCGGCACCGGCTGCCGCCCGGTGAGCACCGCCGCGAGGATGCCGCCGAGCGCGAACACGTCCGCCCGGGCGTCGATGGCCTCGCCGCGGGCCTGCTCCGGCGACATGTACCCCGGTGTGCCCAGAACCGTCCCCGCGACGGTGAAGTCGGAGCCATGAGTTGTGAATGATGAATCTTGACCCGCGTCGTCGGCTGGCCGGAGTTTCGATTCCTCATTCCGCGCTCCGCATTCACCCTTCTCACAGGCCAGGCCCCAGTCCATCACCTGCACCTCGCCGAACGCCCCGACCATGACGTTCGCCGGCTTCAGGTCGCGGTGGATCACCCCCTGCGAGTGGGCGTAGCCGACCGCCTGACACACCTGCTCGAACACGCCGACGAACCGGCCCAGGGCGTGCCCCGGGTCGGGCCGGTCGGACAGCAGCGCCGCCAGCGTGCGGCCGCGCACCAGCTTCATCACCAGGAACGGCAGCCCCGCCGCGGTGCGGCCCAGGGCGTGGACCGGCGGCACCCCCGGGTGCGGCAGCCGGGCCGTGATCTCCGCCTCGCGGCCGAACCGGTCCGCCGCCGTCGGGTCGGTCGTCGGCAGGAGGAACTTGATCGCCACCTCGCGGTTGAGCTTCGGGTCGCGGGCGGCGACGACGCGGCCCATGCCGCCGCGGGCGATCTCGTGGAGCACGACGTAGCCGGGGGCGACGTCCGCGGCCGGCGGCGGGAGGGGTGTGTTGACCCCGGTGCCGGTGAGGACGCGGGTCGCGCCCGGCTCGGCCGGGTGTGGTGTGCGGGTGCGGGCGTGGGCGTCGGGCATGGGCGGACCTTCCCTGTCGGGTCGGATCGGGCCGGTTGCGCGGGTGGTGCGGGTGTACCGTAGAACAGGAATCGCCGCGCGGCCGGCGGGTATGGTCGCCTCGATATGCCTCCTTCCTGTTGCCCCGTCACCGGGTCGCTCGCCGTCGGCCGCCGGCCGTTCGCCCGGCAGTCGATTGTCGGGAGTCCTATCACAAGCCTTTGTCGGGAAACGATTAGCGACGTGATCGACCCGGCGAAATCGCTCCGACGGCGATTCTTCTGCCAGAAGCACTTGTTTCCGGAACCCGGTGGGGGGGGCGGCGGAAACAATAATCTCCGCCCGAATGGCCGTTTTCCTTGACGCCGCCGGATTCATCCGACCCGGCATCACGTCGGAAGCCGCGCTCAATACTTCGCCAGCTCGCCGGCCGCCTTCCCCAGGCCCAAGCCGTCCGTCACCTTCTTCGCGGCGTCGAGCATCAGTTTCAGCTCGCTGCCGACGGCAATGAACTGCCACCCGTCCGCGATGCGCTGCTTCGCCTCCTCCACCGAGAACGTGTGAATCCCCGCCGGCACGCCCAGCTCCTTGCAGCCGGCCAGGATGTCCGCCAGCGCCTGCTTGAACGCCTCCGGCGACGGCTCCGACCCGTCCGCGGCGCGCATGCTCGCCTTCAGGTCGTTCGGCCCCACGAACACGGCGTCCACCCCGGGCACGCTGTACACGTCGCGGAAGTTCCGCACCGCGTCGATGTGCTCGCACTGGAGCACGACCAGGATTTCGTCGTCCGCCTGCGCGTAGTAGTCGGCGGGGGTGGCGGCGAAGTTCAGGGCGTGGGTGGCGCCGCCGACGCTGCGGGTGCCCTTCGGCGGGTAGAGGCACGCACTCACCGCGTCCTCGGCCTCCTTGCGGGTGTTCACCATCGGCACCACGACGCCGTGGGCGCCGGTGTCGAGGACGCGCTTGATGTGGTCGTGGCGGTTGGCCGGCACCCGAGCCAGGCACACCCCGCCGGCGTCGGCGACGGCGGCGAAGCACGCAGCCGTCGCCTCGATGCCGATGGCGTTGTGCTCGGTGTCCACGGTGAGGTAGTCCCAGCCGCTGCGGGCCAGGAAGCGGGCGGCGACGGGGCTGCCGAGCGACAGCCAGGTGCCGACGGCCGGCCGGCCGGCGCGGAGGAGCCGCTTGGCGGAGTTCGGGCGCATGGGGAGGTTCTCGGGGGGCAGGTGAGGTTCAGCGGTCTACCCGGAAGGTGTAGCGAGCGAAGCCCACTCGTTGCAACGGGTGGGCTTTCCGCCCGATATTCCCTCACGGCGTCGGCACCGGGTCGTCGCGCCCCACAGCGGCGCCCTCCCACGTCACGGCGCCGGTGCGGGCGTCGTAGGTGAGCACCCGGTGGGCGCTGCCGGGGGCGTGCGGCTCCTCCCGCGCGGGAAGCCACTTCGCCAGCTCGCGCTTCACCGCGGTCAGTGCCGGGTCGGCGGCGCGGTTCGTCCACTCGTTCGGGTCGGTGACTGCGTCGTACAGCTCCTCGCTGCCGTCGGCGTAGCGGATGTAGCGCCAGCGCTCCGAGCGCACCGCGTGGTTGCCGGGGTTGTGCGTCGTCAGCGCCGGTCGGTCGCGCGGCGCCGCCGCGTCGCGCAGCTGCGGCACCAGCGACAACCCGTCTAGGTCAGTCCGCGCCGGCAGACCCGCCAGTTCCAGCAGCGTCGGGTATACGTCGAGCAGTTCGGCCGGTCGGCCGCAGCGGCCGCGCCCCACCCCGGGGCCGGCGAACACCAGCGGCACCCGCGTCGAGCGCTCCCACAGCGAATTCTTGCCGGTAATCCCCTTCTCACCGAGGTGGTAGCCGTGGTCGCTCCACAGCACCACGATCGTCTCGTTCGCCCGGCCGGTCTTCTCCAGCGCGTCCAGCACGCGGCCGAGTTGGTGGTCCATGAACGCGGTCGAAGCGAGGTAGCCGCGGACCAGCGGCCGCCACTCGTTCGCCGCTTCGAGCGTCGCCAGCCGCGGCTCGGGGAGCTTCCAGTGCAGGTACCACGAGAAGCGCGGCGTGTCGGCCCGGTCGTCGGCGCGGACCGGCGGCAGTTGCACGCGGTCGGCCGGGAACTTGTCGAACCACGCCGGCGGCGCGAAGCACGGGACGTGCGGCAGGCGGAACCCGCAGGCCACGAAGAACGGCCGGTCCTTCGGCGCCCGGTTCAGCGCGGCGATGGCGGCGTCGGCGATCTGGTGGTCGGCGGCGTCGGCGTCGCGCTCGGGGAACGGCCCCCAGTCCATGAGCGGGTGCGGCGTGCCAGGGAGCTGCGCGAACCGCTTCGCGGGGCGGCCCATGCCGGGGGCCGGCCCCCACTCGGCGAACTCGGCGGGTCGGTCCTTCGCGGCGACGGAGCCGTCGTGGAAGATTTTCCCGCAGGTGAACGTGCTGTAGCCGGCGCGGGTGAACGTCTGCGGCAGCGTCACGCAGTTCCGGGCGGCGGGGGCGGCGCGGAAGCCGGGGGCGAGGCCGTAGACGCCGGTGGCGGTGGGGCGCAGCCCGGTGAGGAGGCTGGTCCGCGACGGGTTGCACAGCGGCGCCTGGCAGTGAGCGTTGGTGAACGCGGTGCCGCGGGCGGCGAGGCGGTCGAGGTTCGGGGTGCTCGCCTGCGGGTGGCCGCGGAGGTGGCCGACCCAGTCGTTCAGGTCGTCGACGGCGACGAACAACACGTTGGGGGCGGCGCCGACGGGGCCGGCGAGGAGCGCGAGCGCGACGAGGGGGAGGAGGCGCATGGTGGTTTAGTTTAGGGGCTCGGGGCTTTCGCCGCTCGCGGCGTAGCGCCGGGGCGCTACGCCGCGAGCGGCGAAAGCCCCGAGCGGGGTTGCGTCCGCCGACCCGTTCGGCTATTTCCCCGCCTCCCGGGGGGTGGGTGATGGCGCTGCTCGAGGTCGAGGGGCTGGTCAAGTACTTCGGCCGGCGGCGCGTCGTCAACGGCGTGTCGTTCCACGTCGAGGCCGGCGAGGTCGTCGGCCTCCTCGGCCCGAACGGCGCCGGCAAGACCACCAGCTTCCGCATGGCCACCGGCCAGCTCTCCCCCAACGCCGGCAAGGTCACGTTCGACGGCGCCGACGTGACGCACCTCCCCATGTACCAGCGCGCCCGCCGCGGCATGGGCTACCTCTCGCAGGAACCCAGCGTCTTCCGCAAGCTGAGCGTCGAGAACAACCTGATCGCCATCCTGGAGGCGCTGCCGCGCAGCCGCAGCCTCGGGCGGAAGCTCACCCGCAAGGAGCGGTGGGCGCGCACGAACGACGCCCTCACCCGGTTCAAGCTCGACCACGTCCGCACGAACGTCGCCGGTAGCTGCTCCGGCGGCGAGAAGCGGCGGCTCGAGATCGCCCGCTGCCTGGTGTGCGAGCCGCTGCTGATCCTCCTCGACGAGCCGTTCGCGGCGGTGGACCCGAAGACGACCGAGGACATCCGCAACAACATCCGCGACCTGGCGAACCACGGCATCGGCATCCTCATCACCGACCACAACGTCCGCGAGGTGTTCCGCACCGCCGACCGGGTGTACCTGATCGCCGACGGCCAGGTGGTGACCCGCGGCACCCCGCACGAGCTGGTGAACGACCAGAAGGCCATCGACGCCTACCTCGGCCGGAGCTTCGAGGAGGACGGCTTCACCCGCGCCATGACCAGCCGGCTGAAGCCGACTGGCGGATCGGACGTGGCTCCCGTAGGTCGGGCCGAGTCTTCGAGGCCCGACGCGGGGGTGGTACGAGCCCCCGCGTCGGGCCTCGAAGACTCGGCCCGACCTACGACGGTCGCCGCGCCGCCGAAGCCGCCGGTGACGCCGCCGCCGCCGAAGCCGCTGACGTTCACGCCCGCCCCCGCGCCGCCGCCCCCGCCGCGGCCGGCGCCGAAGGCCGCCCCCGAGCCGGTCGCCACCGTGACGCCGCCGCCAGTGCTGTTCCCGAACCCCACCCCGACCGCGTTCCCGGCCACGACGCCGGCCCCGTCGAGCGGCCTGTTCAGCGGCAAGGTCGGGTCGATGCTCGAGGGCGAGAAGGTGCGGCGGTTGGTGGAATCGCTGGCCGACGACGCCGCGGTGAAGGCCGCGACGCTGGAACTGGTGAAGAAGGGCGCCGCCGCGGTGGCGGTGCTGCTGGAGGCGCTGGAGTGGCGCGACCCGGTTCACCGCCGGCGGGCGTTCGAGGTGCTGAAGTTCCTGGCGAAGGACGCCGGCGCGCTGGAGTTCGACTCCGACGCTCCGCCCGACGTGCGCCTCCGCCAGGTGGCGCAGCTGCGGCGCCGACTCGAACCGCGGCGCTGACGACTCGGGGCTTCGCCGCTCGCGGCGTAGCCCGAGCCCCTCCTCACTCCCCCCCCGGCGCCGTAGGCTGGACACCCAACCGCCTTCCCCGATCGTGGTGACGCCGTGAAAGGAATTCTGCTGGCCGGTGGGGCTGGGAGCCGGCTCTACCCGCTCACCAAGTCGGTGAGCAAGCAGCTCCTCCCCGTCTACGACAAGCCCGTCATCTACTACCCGCTGTCGGTGCTGATGCTCGCCGGCATCCGCGACGTGCTCGTGATCAGCACGCCGCGCGACACCCCGGCCATCGAGCAGCTCCTCGGCGACGGCGCCCGCCTCGGCATGCGCCTCTCGTACAAGGTGCAGGAGAACCCCGGCGGCATCGCCCAGGCGTTCCTCGTCGGCGAGGAGTTCGTCGCCGGCGACCCGGTGTGCCTGGTCCTCGGCGACAACATCTTCTTCGGCCACGACCTCGTGCCGGTCCTCACCGCGTCGGCCGGCATCACCACCGGGGCGCGGGTGTTCGCGTACCACGTCACCGACCCGGAGCGGTTCGGCGTCGTCGAGTTCGGCAAGGACTTCAAGGCCCGCACGCTGGAGGAGAAGCCGGCGAAGCCGCGCTCCAACTGGGCCGTGACCGGGCTCTACTTCTACGACGGCGACGTGACCGCCGTCGCGAAGGGGCTGAAGCCGTCGCCGCGCGGCGAGCTGGAAATCACGGACGTGAACCTCGAGTACCTCCGCCGCGGGCAGCTCGACGTGACGCCGCTCGGCCGCGGCGTGGCGTGGCTGGACGCGGGCACGTTCGACTCGCTGCTGTCGTCGTCGCAGTTCGTGCAGACGCTGGAGCAGCGGCAGGGGCTGAAGATCGCGTGTCTCGAAGAGATCGCCCTGTCGAAGGGGTTCATCGACGTGGCGCAGTTCGAGCGGCTGGCGACCGAGAGCGGGAACAACGACTACGGCGCGTACCTGCGCCGCGTGCTGGCCGAGCACCGCGCCGGGGCGTAACGGCGAAGCCCGGGGACGGCCGTCCCCGGGCTTTCAAGCGACTACTCCACGCCCGCCG
>DASPHQ010000801.1:0-3916 GCA_035629595.1 Urbifossiella sp.
GCGCTCCGGCCGTCCTGGGTGGACAACTTCAGCGACAGCATCGGGAACGCGGGCCGGCGCATCAGCGAGGTGGGCGAGGGGATTTCGGGCTGGGGCGCCGACGCCGTGACCGGGTTCGGCGAGAGCGCGGCGGGCGTGGACCGGTGGATGGACGGGGTGGAGTCGCGGTTCCGGGCGCGGCGGGCGACGCTCGACCGCACGGCCGCGAAGGAGCCGCCGGCGGCCGCGGCCGACAGCGCCCCGTTGAAGCTGGCCGGGGCGCTCGAGCGGGGGTCGAAGGAGGCCTACTCCGTCATGGCCCGGTTCAACACCAGCGCGATGACCGGGGCGGCCAACCCGGCGGTGAGGGCGGCGGAAGAGACGAACCGGCTGCTCCGCGAGATCGCGCGGGGCATCTCCGGCGCGACTGTTCTCCGCACGGTCTAAGGGAGCTTAATGGCCTCGGCCGAAGAAGTCTGGGAAGGGCGGCAGGCGACGAGCAGCTGGCCGGACAAGCGGGTCTACACCCGCGTGTTCGACGTGACCACGGACAGCCCGTTCGACGACGCGGCGACGGCGGCGGCCGTGGTCGGCATCAGCAAGGGCGACCCGCACCCGACGGACGACGTCGCCGTCTGCGTGTCGATCAACCCGTCGCAGAAGGCCGACTCGCCGACGCTGTGGCAGGTGAGCTACGGCTACGACTCGCACCCGGAAATCCCGGAGGTGCTGCAGCCGGACGCCACCGGGGGCGTCAGCCCCCCGGAGCCGGTGACGCCGGCCGAGGCGGCGGCCGCGGGGGAGAACCCGCAGTCCAAGCAGCCCGTGTGGAAGGTGTCGTTCCAGCAGACGCAGGAGCCGGCGGTCAAGGACCGGAACCTGGACCCCGTCTGGAACAGCGCCCGGCTGCCGTTCGACCCGCCCATCATGGTGGAGGTGTCGCGGCCGATCGTGACCGTGACCTTCAACAAGCCGTCGTTCGGTTTGGACCACGCGGAGTACATCCAGGACGCGGTCAACTCCGAGACGTGGCGCGGCATGGAGCCGCGGACGTGCCGGCTGATCGGCGTGGAAGCGCAGTCGATGCAGGAGAACGGCGTCGCCTTCTGGTCGGTCAGCTACACGCTCGCCATCAAGCGCGACACGTGGGACTACCGGCCCCTCGACTGCGGGTTCGCGGAATGGGACCTCGGCAGTCCGGGCCTGGGCATCCCGGCCCGCTGGGTCAAGATCGTGGACGACTACGGGAAGGAGCCCACGGAGCCGGTCCCGCTGAACGGGTCGGGCCGGAAGCTCACGCCGGGCGATGCCCCGGTGTACCTCCGCTTCCGCATCTACCGCGAGATCAGCTTCGCGGAGAACCTGGGGTAGTCGTGGCGAAGCCGATCGCGCTCCGCGAACAGACCGCCAGCCGCCTGCTGCGGCGGCTCAACGAGATCCCCGGCGGCGCCGGCGGCCGCGGGGCCGGCGCGGGCGGCTACAGCGTCGTGCTGGTGCGCTGCACCGACGACGAGCCGGCCGCCGGCTCCGGCGTCGGGGCGGAGTGTTACCCCGGCGTGGTCGTCCGCACGGCCGCGTCGCTGGAGGTGGCCGAGCAGGAGGACGCCGGCGCGGTGTGGCTGACGGTGTTGTCCGGGGACGCCGCCGCGGAGCCGGCGTTCGGCGGGCTCTACTGGTGCCAGCTGTCCGGGCCGGTGGAGATCGGCGGCGTGACCCGGCCGCGGGCGTTCGGCACCGGGCCGGGCGCCCTGTCGCACGGCAGCGCGGGCGGCGCCGAGTTCAACCTGGCGCACGAGACGTGGACGGCGGTCGATTCGGTCACGGTTCCCTCCGCGGGAACGTACCTGCTCTGGGGCAGCGTCAGCGCGAATTGCGAGATCCAGGCCGCGCACGCCTCGCTGGCAGACGCGGGGGTAAACGCCCGCCTGGTGAACGTGGGCACCGGGTTCCTGGTCCCGAACACCAACCGCGCCGTCTGCGGGACGTTCGGCATGGTCAGCCTCACCGGCCCGACGGGGGGAGTGTGGCAACACGCGGTCCGCGGGTCCGCGTTCATGCAGGCCGTCGTGGAGGTCGCGGCGGAAACGGAATTCGCCGTCGAGGCGTGGGGCACGAATCAACCGTCGAGCCTCTTCACCTCCGTCGCGTGGGGAGTCGTCGGCTACGCGCGGCTCGCCGGCGCGGGACCGAGCGGTGGCGGCGGGCTCACCGGCACCTTCGGGGGTTAGCGCTTGGCCGAGTTCGTGAAGTCCATCACGGTGAGTAACGGTCGCGTCACCGGGGTGACGACGGGTAACCCCGCGTCGGCGGACATGGCCGTGACCGGGGTGACGCCCGGAAGCTACACCACCGCCGACATCACCGTGGACGCGGCCGGCCGGATCACCGCGGCGGCAAGCGGGGCGGGTGGCCCGTCGCTGCCGGTGTCGCTGGCGGACGGCGGCACCGGGGCGAGCCTCACCGACCCGGGCGCCGACCGCATCTTCTTCTGGGACGCCAGTGCCGGGGCGACCGCGTTCCTCACGGCGGGCTCGGGATTGTCGATCGCCGGCACGACGCTGACCGCCACCGGCAGCGGCGGCACCGTCACCAGCGTGGACGGGGCCAGCTCGGCCGCGGGGTTCACTCTCACCGGGGCGATCACCGGCGCCGGCACGCTCACGTTCAACGTGTCGAACGCGGCGACGGCTCGCGCCACCCTCGGCCTCGGCACGGCCGCGGTGCTCGACTCCGACACGGACACCACCCTCGCCGCCGACAGCGACCTGAAGGTGGCGACGCAGAAGGCCGTCAAGGCGTACGTGGACGCCGCCGTCGTGGGGCTGCTCGACTTCAGGGGCTCCATCGCCTGCGCCCTGAACCCCAACTACCCGGCCGCCCTCAAGGGCGACGCCTACTACGTCAGCTCGGCCGGCAAGGTGGGCGGGGCGTCCGGCAAGTCTGTAGACATCGGCGACGTGGTGGTGGCGTCGGCCGACAACTCCGGGGGCACGGAGGCGTCCGTCGGCACGTCCTGGTTCGTGCTGGAACACAACCTCACCGGGGCGCTGCTGGCCGCCAACAACCTGAGCGACATCCCGAACCCCGGGACCGCGAGGAGCAACCTGGGCCTGGGCACGATGGCGACCCAGAGCGTGCAGTTCACCGGCGGCGGCACGATCGTCTCGAACGGGGCGACCCTCACGCTGGGCGGGACGGCTCAAATCGTCGGCACGAACACCGGCGACCAAACCATCACCCTGACCGGGAACGTCACCGGGTCGGGAACGGGTTCGTTCGCTACCACGATCGCGGCCGGGGCGGTGACGAACGCGATGCTGGCCGGGTCGATCGACCTGGCGGCGAAGGTGACGGGCGTCCTCCCCAGCGCGAACGGCGGGACCGGCGTTGACAACGGCGGCCGCACCCTGACCGTCGCCGCCAACAGCGGCACGGTCTCGTTCAGCAGTTCGGTGACCCTGACGGTCGCCGCGGCCGCGTCCGTCAGCGGCACCAACACGGGCGACCAGACCACCATCACCGGGAACGCCGGCAGCGCGACCGTCCTTCAGACGAGCCGCAACTTCTCGATCGGCGGGAGTGGCATCACCGCGGCGGCGGTCGGCTTCAACGGGTCGGCCGCAGTCGTGCTGGCCGCGAGCGTGGACGCCGATCACATCACGAATGCTCGCCTCCGGGACAGCTCCGCTTTTTCCGTGATCGGCCGCAGCGCGAACAGCACCGGCGACCCGGCCGACATCGCGGCGGCGAACGACGGCGAGGTGTTGCGGCGGTCCGGGACGGCGCTGGGGTTCGGCGCCGTCAACCTGGCGAGCGCGGCCGCAGTGACGGGCGTCCTCCCCACGGCCAACATGACGGCGGCTTCCGACACGGCGGCGGGCGCCATCGAGATCGCCACCGCCGCCGAGATCGAGACGGGGACCGACGTGGTCCGGGC
>DASPHQ010000802.1:0-16486 GCA_035629595.1 Urbifossiella sp.
ACGTTGAAGACCGCCTGATCCAGACGCCGCGGCCGGCCCGCACCGCGGCCCCGCTCCTCGAACTCCAGTCGTCCGGCGACATCCGCATCCTCGTCATCGACGACGACCCCCCGACGTGCGCCGTCATCCAGTCGGCGCTGGCGAACCGCGACTTCGTCATCGACACCGTGTCCGAGCCGGTGCTGGTGGAGTCGGCGCTGCGGTCGGGGCGGTACCACCTGGTGATCCTCGACTACGTGCTGCCGGGGGTGGACGCGGAGCAGGTGTTCGAGTGGGTGCGCGAGATGCAGCCGGACGCGACCGTGCTGGTCGTCACCGGCTACCCGTCGGTGGACAGCGCCCTGAGCTGCCTGCGGGCGCGGACGTTCGACTACCTGACGAAGCCGTTCCAGGTGGACCAGCTGCGCGAGGTGGTGTTCCGCTGCCTGGAGGGGAAGGGCCTGCTGCGGATGACCGAGTCGGCGCTGCGGGAGAGCCTCGGCAACGCCATCCGCGAGCGGCGCAAGGCGCTGGGCCTGACGCTGGCGAACATGAGCGACCGGACCGGAGTGTCGCTCGGCTACCTCAGCCAGATCGAGCTCGGGAAGAACTCGGCGTCGATCGAAACCCTGTACCGCATCTGCCTGGCGCTCGGGATGAAGATGAGCGAGCTGTTCCAGGCGGTGCAACGGGCGTGATGGGTGGTGTGGTTTTCTTCCGCCGCTTGCGGCGTTGCACCGCGGTGCAACGCCGCAAGCGGCGAATCATTTCAGCTTCCCCTTCACCCGCTCCTCCAGCTGCGCGATCAGCTTCGGCACCCGCCCGAGCACTGCCTGCAGCTTCTCGAACGCCGACCCGCCCGTCGCCGGCCAGCCGGCCAGCCACTCCGCCAGCGGCGCCGTCAGCGTCTCGCTCACCAGCGCCTCGCGGTGGCTCCGCACCTTCAGCCGCGCCGCCTCCGCGGCGCCGCGCGCGGCGAGCTCCGCCGCCTGGTGCGTCGCCGACACGCCGAGCGGGACCAGCAACAGCAACATCATCCACGAGACCTGTGGTGACATGACCACCCAGATCGTCGCGCCCCCGACCACGGCCGCGTCCGCGGCGAGCTTGCCGCCGCGGAGCGAGTACAGCAGCGTCGGGTTCCCCTCCAGGTGCGCCACGAGCTGCCGGCCGGTAGTCTCCAGGTCGTCCGTCTCCTTGAGCTCGAACGTGCGGAACGCCTGCTGGAAGCGGTCGCGGGCCTCGGCCGACAGCGGGCCGTCGAACCCGCGCGCCGCCGCCTTCCACACCGGGTGCGAGTCGGACCGCCGCAGCGCCTCGGCGCGGAGCGAGTCCAGCCAGCCGACGAGCGCCGCGTCGAGCACCGTCTTTTCGGACAGGTTCAGCACGTCGGGCCGGACGATGAGGCGCGTCAGCGTGTCGCGGCTCCAGCGGTACGGGGCGCGGAGCACCCACAGCACGTTCCCCCACATCCGGCCGGCGCCGGGGAGCTCCACGAGCTCCACGAGCTGCTCGCGGTAGCGGTCGAAGCGGCGGAACTGCTCGCCGCTCAAATACTCCTTGCGGTAGCGCTCCTCGAAGTCGAGCCGGCCGCCCTGCACGGCCCCCTTCCACGCCTCGAACTCGGCCAGGTCGCGCCGCGCCACGTCGAGCAGCCCTTCCCCCGCGGTGGCGAGGTAGCGGGCGGCGTTCGCCACCGTGCGGCCGCGGGTGGCGTCGGCCGACTCGCACTGCACGAGAATCTGGTTGAGGAGCTGCACCCGGTACTTCGCGCCGGCGCCGCCCGGGTCGTTGCGCACGTCCGGCGACATCTGCGGAAAAGGCACGATCGGCACGGCCGGGAGCTCGCCGCCGGGGAGCGGCGGGAGGCGGCCCAGCACCTCCTGGCGGAAGTGCTCCACGAGCGCCGGCGCGTCGGCCTCGCGCATCTTCGTGAGGACGCACACCACGGCCTTGCCGGCCTTCACCGCGAGGTGCAGGAACTGCGTCGGCACCTCGTCGTTGTAGCGCTCGTCGGACGCGACGTAGACCACCACGTCGGCGAGCGCCGCGACCTCCATGAGGCGCGCGACGTAGCCGGTGCTGGCCCACGTCGTCATGTCCGGGCAGTCCCACACGACGAACTCGGCGAGCGGGTCGGCGCCCGCGCCGGGTTGCAGGCGGCGAACCTGGTACACGTCCTCGTCGAGGTCGGCGGGCTTCTCCTCGCTGACGCGGCGCATCGGGCCGAGGAACCCGACGGTGCTCGGCAGCGCCGCGCCACCCGCCGGCAGGAACGCGGTGGGGTGGCGGGTGTAGCCGGCCTGCGGGTTCGCTTCCGCGACGACGGAGCCGCACAGGAAGTTGACGACGGTGCTCTTGCCGGCGCCGGCCCCGCCGACGACGGCGACGTGGAGCGGCCGGGCGGGTTGGTCTTCGAGGAACGGGCCGAGGACGTTGCGCGTGAGCGCGGAGGCGAGGCGGAGGCCGCCGGCGTGGGCGGCGAGCCCGGGTTGGGCGCGGCAGTGGTCTTCGAGCCAGCCGAGGTCCGCGGCCAGCTCGCCGACCGCCGCCCGGGTGTCGGGGGGTTGCATGGGGAGAGTTTCGAGTTTCGAGTTTCGAGTTTCAAGTTCAGGTTCGGACCAAACTCGAAACGGCTACGACCGGAACGCCGGCCGCGTCGTCCGGTCCGGCGCGCGGTCGAGCGCGAACGCCGCCAGCGGCACGCACGGCGCCTTCCCCGTCAGCAGTTCCACCAGCACCCGGGCCGTGCCGACCGACAGCTGCACGCCGGCGCGGAAGTGACCCGTCGCCACGACCACGCCGTCCCACCCGGGCACCGGCCCGAGGTACGGCAGCCCGTCCGCCGAGCCCGGCCGCAGCCCCGCCCACGTCGCCTCGACCTCGGCGTCGGCCCAACCGGGGATCAGCTTCGTCGCGAAAGCCAGCAGCTCAGCGATACCCCCGGCGGTTGTCCACTTCTCGAACCCCGCTTCGGGTTCCTCCGTCGAGCCGACCAGCACGCGGCCGTCGGCGCGCGGCACGAAGTAGCGCTTCCCCGTCATCAGGACGTGTTCGATGCCCGGCGTCGGCTGGCGGAACAGGATGATCTGCCCACGCACGGGATGTACGCCGGGCCGCTGCCCGAGCGGTTCGAGCAGGAACTCGCTCCACGCCCCCGCCGCGAGTACGCACGTTCCCGCCGACACCGTCTCGCCGTTCATCAGCCGCACGCCGGTGACGCGCTTCCCCGAGTAGATCCAGCCATCGACCGGCGTGTCGGGCCGCAGCCGCACGCCGACCCGCTCGCACGCCGCGATCAGGGCGCGGACGTGCCACGGGTTCCGCACCTGGGCGCACGTCGGCAGCAGGTACGGCTCGCCGGAGAAGCCCGCCGCCGCGGGCGCGATCGCGTTCCGACGGGCGCGCGTCAGGCGCTCGAACGGGAAGCCCTCCGCCTCCCACAGTTCCACCACGTCGCGGTCGTGTGGGTGGAGGAACTCGATTCCGCCGCAGCGGCGGTACCCGGTGTCGATGCCGGTATACTCGCGCAACTCCTCCGCGAGCCGCGGCATCCCCACGGAGCCGAGCGCCCGCAACCGGTCGATGGGGGTCGCGGCGCGGTCCGGGTTCCCCGGCGGGATGATGCCGGCGCCGGCCCACGACGCCTCGGCACCGAGCGGGCCGCGGTCCAGTACCTCGACCGTCAGCCCCGCCTTCGCCAGCTCGTACGCCGCGGTCAGGCCGATGATGCCGCCGCCGACCACCGCCACGTCCGGGTGCCGTTCCATCCCGGCATTCTAAGCCGGGTTGCCGGTCGAACCGCGGGAACCGATAATTCCACCCCGCGCCCGCCGCCACGGAATTTGGCATGACCATGACCGAACCGACCGCTCACGAAACGGCCCTGGCCCACATCCTCGAGGGCCTCCCGGCCGAGCGCGAGGCCCGGGTCGCCTTCCTCCACCAGCTCCTCGGCGAAGGCCCGTGCCGGCAGATCGGCATCTTCCCGCTCCCGCCCGGGTTCAAGCTGTCGGTCGTCATCCCCGTCTACAACGAGGAGCGCTGGCTGGGCGAGCTGGTGCGGCGGGTGCAGGCGGTGCCGATCCCCATGGAGCTGATCCTCGTCAACGACATGTCCACCGACGGCTCGCCGGCGATCATGGCGCAGCTGGCCGAGAAGTACGACAACGTGCGGGTGTTCCACCAGCCGAAGAACTGCGGCAAGGGGGCGGCGCTGCGGGAGGGGTTCAAGCACTGCACCGGCGACCTGATCATCGTGCAGGACGCCGACTGGGAGTACGACCCGGCCGAGTTCCCGAAGCTGATCCAGCCGATCGTCGAGAACCGGGCCGACGTGGTGATCGGGTCGCGGTTTATCGGCGAGCAGCACCGGGTGCTGTACTACTGGCACTCGGTGGCGAACAAGGGGCTGACGCTGCTGTCGAACATGTTCACGAACCTGAACCTGACCGACATGGAGACGTGCTACAAGGTGTTCCGCCGGGAGGTGCTGCAGAGCCTGAACCTCAAGAGCAACCGGTTCGGGTTCGAGCCGGAGGTGACGGCGAAGATCGCCAAGAAGAAGCCGGACGGGAGCCGGTGGCGCATCTACGAGGTGCCGATCAGCTACAGCGGGCGGACGTACGAGGAGGGGAAGAAGATCGGGCTGAAGGACGCCTTCCAGGCGCTGTGGTGCATCGTCCGCTACTGGGCGGCAGATTGAAGGCGAACGGCCGGCGTGAGCCGGCTGGTCGTTGGTGCAGGCACGTGCCACCCCGACCAGCCGGCTCACGCCGGCCCTTCGCCTTTCCCGAGCACGAACCGCAGCGCCGCCGCCAGCACCGGGTTGTCGAACGCGAACCCCGTTTCCAAGAGCTTCGACGGCACCGCCCGCAGGCTCGTCAGCAGCGCCTCGTCGGCCATCGCCCCGAACATCACCCGCAGCACCGGCCGCGGCAGCCGCAGCAGCGCCGGCCGCCGCAGCACCCGCGCCAGCGTGCGGGTGAAACTGCGATTCGTAAGTTGATGCGGGGCGCACACGTTCACTGGCCCGCGGACGGCGTTGGTCATCAGCGCGTGGTGGACGGCGCCGACCCAGTCGCCGCTCGTGACCCACGGGAACCACTGCGTGCCGTCGCCGAGCACGGCGGCGGCGCCGGCGCGGAACGCCGGCAGCTGCGCCGCCAGCGCCCCGCCGCGCGGCGTCAGCACGATGCCGGTGCGCAGGAATGCCACGCGCACGCCGGCGTCGGCGGCGGGGGTCGCGGCCGCCTCCCAGTCGCGGCACACGTCCGCCAGAAAGCCCGAGCCCGCGGGCGACTCCTCGGTCAGCACCTCGTCCCCGCGGTCGCCGTAGCAGCCGACCGCGGACCCCGACAGGAACACCCGCGGCCCATCGGGCATTCGCGCCACGGCTTCCGCCAGCAATCGCGTCGGGATGACGCGGCTGTCGCGGATCGAGCGGCGCTTCCGCTCCGTCCAGCGGCCGTCGGCGAGGTTGTCGCCGGCGAGGTGAATCAGCGCGTCGCACCCGGCCAGCAGCCCGGGGTCCGGCGCGGCGGTCGGGTTCCACGACACCGACTCGGTGCCGTCGTCGAACGCCGGCTTCGGTACGTCGCCGCGGACGAGCCGCACGACGCGGTGCCCGCCGCCGGTCAGGAAGTGCGCCAGCTCCGTGCCGAGGAGGCCGCGCGAGCCGGTGATCGCCACCCGCAGCCGTGGCCGGTCGCGGAACGCGCCGTGCCGCCGTAGGTCGCTGGCGGTGACGGCGTGGCGGTAGGCGAACATCGCGGCCAGCCGGCGTTCGACCATCCCGCCGCCGAACAACTGGCCGACCGGCCCCAGCGGCAGGCGGTACTCGACGTGATCCTCCAGCGTCGAGGCGCCCGGCCCGTCGGGGAGGAAGCGGTGGGTGTGCTGCCAGCGGGCGAACGGGCCGCGGAACTGCACGTCGCGGAACTCGCGGCCGGGGGTGAACGACGGGTGCTCGGCGACCATCGTGCCGCCGACCGGGCCGACGAGCTTGGTGCGCACTGCCACCCGGTACCCGGGCGTCCCGAAGTTGCCCTCGGTGGCAACCACGTCGGCCGTTTCCCACGGCGGCGTGAGCCGGGAGAACGCCGCCGGCCGGGCGTGCCAGGCGTACACGTCGTCGGCCGACGCCGGCATCGCGGTGCGGAGCGTGAACGTCGAATCGGGCATCGTGAGCCTGGGGGGTCAGCCGGTACGGGTGACGAACTCCATGAACCCCATCAGGGTGTCCGGCCGGGGTGTGCCGTCGAACGTGACGGTGAATAGGTCGATGAGGTTGTGCAGGCCGAGGACGGGCTCGACGGTGGGCGGGATGTCGTCGCGGAACAGCCAGAGCAGGTCGAAGGTGACCTCCCGCAGCCGGGCGAAGCGGGTGTCGAGCGACCCGTCGCGGACGACGGCCGCGGTGGTGCAGTCGGCCGTCTGCACGTCGATCCGGCTCGTCCTCCGCGGGACCGTCAGCCCGAGACCCCGCGCCCGGTCCGTCGAGATGACCGAGAACGACGCGCCGGTGTCCACCAGGCAGTTGATCGGGTTCCACTGACCATCCGCCCCGCGGAGTTCGACCAGCACGTCGGCCCACATCACCATGCGGAGTGGGCCGGCCGGGTCGGCCGGCCGGAGCCGGTACGTGAACGGGTGGGTGAAGCGCGGCATGGGCGTGGCGGCCTACCAGCGGTGAGGCGTCTCCGTCCTGATCTCGTCCCGGACATCTCCCCTGACTGCACGGAGTAACGCCCCGATCGCGCTGATCCCTTCGGCCAGCACGACGACTCCCTCCGGCCGGTAGAGAGTTGCGACCAGCTTCCCGCCGAAGTGGTAGTCGAGGGTCCGCCGCAGGAGGTGGTCCCGCCGGAAGCCGGGGTCCATCGGCACGCCCGGCAGCCGGGCCTGCGCGAAGGCCAACTCCTTCTCCACCCACGCCAGCCCGTCCGGCGGCAGCGTCAGGTAGTCGCTTGGTTCGATGTGCCCGTCCAGGATGCGCTCCCACCGGGCCACCACGTCCGGCGGCGCGTAATACTCGGGCTCCGCGGCCGGCGCGGGGTGTGGGCTCGGCGGGAGCAGCGGCGGCGGGTTCGTCGGCGTCGGCATGGGGTGGTCCTCCGTCCCCCGCCAGTGTACCGCGCCGGTCGGGTTTCCGCTTTCCCGCGGCCGGGCGGCGGGGTAAGCTTGAAGTGTTGGTCCCCGCCGTGCCGCCCCTTCCCGGTCCCGCCATGCCCCGCCTCGTGGCCGCCCTGGCCGTCCTCGCCCTCGCCGGCAGCGCCCGCGCCGACCTGGCCCCGCGAATCGATGCGCTGATCGAGGCGAAGGCCACCGCCGACAACGTGCCGCTGTCGCCGCCGGCCGACGACGCCGAGTTCCTCCGCCGCGTCACCCTCGACCTCGCCGGCACCCTGCCGACCGCAGCCGAGGCGAAGTCGTTCCTCGCCGATACCGACCCGAAGAAGCGCGACAAGCGGATCGCCGCGCTCCTCGCCGCCCCGAGCTACGCGGAGCGGATGACCGACCTGTTCCACGTCGCGCTCATGGAGCGTCTCGGCGACAGCCCCGAGTGGACGGCGTACCTGCGGAAGTCGTTCGCCGCGAATGCCCCGTGGGACGCCATGGCCCGCGACATGCTCCGGGCCGACGCGAAGAACGCCGACAAGCTCGGGGCCGCGTTCTTCCTGGCCAAGCGGCTCGAGAACTACGGCCAGAACCCGGTCGACCACTCGGCCCTCACCCGCGACGTCGGCCGCCTGTTCCTCGGCAAGAACTTCCAGTGCTGCGAGTGCCACGACCACCTCGTCGTCGAGGAGTACAAGCAGCAGGACTTCCAGGGGCTCCACGCCTTCTTCCGCAACCTCACGCTGGTCAACGCCGCGAAACTCCAGGTCGGCGAGAAGGTGACGGCCGAGAAGCTCGGGTTCGCCAGCGTGTTCACGAAGGTGCAGATGACCACCGCCCCCGCCCTGCCCGGCGGCAAGATGCTCGACATCCCCACGTTCCCGAAGGGGCAAGAGTTCGCCGAGCCGCCGGACCGCAAGACGAACAGCCCCGGCACGCCGAAGTTCAGCACCCTGGCCGCCGCCGCCGACCTCATCCCGCGCGCCGACAACCGCGACTTCACCCGCAACATCGTCAACCGCGTGTGGTTCGCCGTAATGGGCCGCGGTCTCGTTCACCCGCTCGACCTGCACCACGCCGGCAACCCCGGCTCGCACCCCGAGCTGCTCGACCTGCTCGCGACCGAGTTCGCCGCCAAGCGGTTCGACCTCAAGTGGCTGGTCGGCGAACTGGTCCGCACGAAGACGTACCAGCGCGCCAGCCGGCTGCCGGCGGGCGCGGACCGGGCCGACCCGTGGTACTTCGGCACCGCGGTCGAGAAGCGGCTGACCGCGGACCAGCTGCTGAGCGCCACCCTGAAGGCGACCGAGACCGACGCGAAGGCGGCGGACGCGCTGCGGGCGAAGTTCCACAAGGCGTTCGACAACCAGCCGCGCGACCCGGAGGACGAGATCGCCCCGTCGCTGAAGGCGGCGCTGTTCGTGCTGCACGACGCCGCCGTGCTGAAGCTGTTCGAGCCGACGCCGGGGAACCTCGTCTCGCGGCTCGCCGCGCTACCCGACGACGCCGTCGCGGACGAGTTGTACCTGGCGGTGCTGACGCGGCGGCCGTCGGCCGAGGAGGCGCGGACGGTGCGGGAGGTGCTGGCGAAGCACGCCGCGGCGCGGCCGGCGGCGGTCGGGCGGGTGGCGTGGGCGCTGGTGGCGTCGCTCGAATTCGGCGTCAATCATTAGTGCGACGCCGCGGGCCGCGGAGGTCGGGGTGGTCCGGCTCCCCCGACTTCCTTTAGAATCGTCCCAACGCGGGGGCGCGGACGCCCACCCGACTCCAGGCCGGAGACACCGATGCGGACGCTGTGCGGGTTACTCCTGATCGTGGCGCTGGGCTGTGGCGGGAGTGCCACCCCCACCCCGGAACCGAAGGCGCCGACGCCCCCCGGACCGACGCCGGCGCCCCAGCCGATCGAGCCGAAGAAGGACGACCCGAAGGCCGGTGAGCCCAAGAAGGACGAGCCCAAGAAGGACGACCCTAAGACGCCGCCCCCACCGCCCGTCGCGGCGTGGGAGCCGGACCCGGCCAAGCACGTGGTTCCGACCGCCCCCGCGGCGGGCACGCTCGCCAAGGCCGCGTTCGCGCCGCCGGAAGTCGAGTTCCAGGCCGATACGCTGACGTTCCGCACGATCGACAAGGACCGCAACCCGCTCGTGACGCTGAGCGTCAAGCTCCTCCCGGAACAGGCCAAGGCCGCGGCCGGCGGGCTGAAGCTGGTCGTGAAGCCGGACGACCCGAAGGGGAAGGTGCCGACGGTGACCGTGGAGGTGCCGTCGGAGAAGAAGGGCGAGCTGAAGGCGTTCGTGTTCGAGGAATTCTACGCCCTCTCGCTCGACCTCGGGAAGCGCGAGAAGGGGGCCGTCGCCGGCCGGGTCTACCTCAGCCTGCCGGGCGACGACAAGGACTTCCTGGCCGGCACGTTCACCGCCGACTGGGTGCGGCCGACGAGCGAGCCGCCGGGGGCCGACGACGCCCCGTTCGTGCAGGGGACGGTGACCGTCGTGGGGGCGAAGGACGACACGCAGGTGCGGGTCGGGTACGTGGGCACGCCGAAGGAGAAGGACGTCCCGATCGACGCGCTGCAAATGCCGTTCGCGGGCAAGGGGCTGTCCGGCCGGTCGGACCACGCCAGGCCGCGGGTCACGCTCTACGTCGCGGCCGACGCCGCGGGCAAGGCCGGGCGGTACGAGCACACCCGGCTGCCGGCCGGGAAGTACCTGGTGTTCGCCGCGTCCGCCGGGGCCGCGCCCGCCGCGAAGTGGGTCACCCTGACCGCCGACGGCAAGCTGACGCACGACTTCGCCCTCGACCCCGCGAAGGCCGGCAAGCTGGACGTGAAGGTGCCCGCCGGCGCGACCGGGAAGGTGCTGGCGGTGCCGGCCGACGACGCCCCGGTGTCGCCGGAGGTGTTCGGCTCGGCGGCGTCGGCGCTGGGGCTGGAGGCCGACGTGACGGCCGGCGTGGCCCGGTTCGACCGGCTGGCCCCGGGACGCTACGAGGTGCGGCTGGGCGAGTTGAGCGGTACGGTGGACGTGAAGTTGAACGAGACCGCGACGCTGGAACTGGCGCCCCCGAAGAAATGATTCGGAGAAGCCGATGAACCGCCTCTGCACCCCGGCCGACCATCGGTTCTCGCGCCGCCGCTGGCTCGGCGCCGCGGGGGCCGGGCTCGCCGGGCTCTGCACCCCCGCCGTGGCCCAGGAGCTGCGGCGGCAGCGCAAGCAGGTGCTGTTCATCTGGCTCGACGGCGGCATGAGCCAGCTCGAGAGCTGGGACCCGAAGCCGAACACGCCGTTCGGCGGGCCGCTGCGGGCCATCCCCACCAGCGTCCCCGGCATCCACATCTCGGAGACGCTGCCGCACTCGGCCCGGGTGATGAAGCACCTGGCGCTGGTGCGGAGCGTCTCCACGCAGGACAACTCGCACTCCGCGGGCGTCGACCGCATCCAGCGCGGCGACCCGAAGAACCGCGGCGTCGTCTACCCGTTCTTCGGCTCCGCCGTCGCCAGGCTCGTCGGCGACGGCGACAGCGGGCTGCCGCCCTACGTGTGGGTGAAGCCGATGAGCGGCGGGTTCATCCCCAAGGACGCCGGCTTCCTCGGCGCGCGCTACGGGGCGCTGGCGCTGGGCGACGGCCGGCCGCCGGAAAATCTCCTCCGCCCGCCGGGGCTGGCCGCGGCCGACGACGACGAGCGGAACGCCCTGCGCCGCCTCGCCGACCAGCGCTACGCCGCCGGCCGCCGCCCCGAGAACGTCGAGGCGAACAGTTACGCGTTCGACATGGCCGCGCAACTCCAGCGGCGCGTCGAGCTGTTCGACACGTCGAAGCTGCCGGAGCGCGACCAGCAGCGCTACGGCACCCACGACCTCGGCCGGCACCTGCTGCTGGCCCGCCGGCTGCTCGAAGCGGGCGTCACGTTCGTGAAGGTGACGAGCTACGGCTGGGACTCGCACGGCGACCACTTCAACCAGGCGCTGAGCCAGCACCCGAAGTTCGACAGGCCGTTCGCGGCGATCGTCGAGGACCTCCACGAGCGCGGCATGCTCGACGACGTGCTGGTGATCGCGATGGCCGAGTTCGGGCGGACGCCGCGGATCAACGGCCACGTCGGCCGCGACCACTGGCCGGAGGCGTGGAGTGTGGCGATGGCCGGCCGCGGCATCAAGCGCGGCGTCGTCGCCGGCCGCACCAACGAGAAGGGCACCGACGTGGCGACGGAGCCGCACGACATCGGGGCGCTGTTCCACACGTGGTGGCGGGCGCTGGGGATCGACCCCGAGACGACGGAGTTCCGCAACGCCGGCCAGCCGCTGCCGATCGCCCACGAGGACATGCACCCGGTGCGCGAAGTGTTGGCGTAACGACGGTCATGGGCTGTGGATTTTCGGCTCGGGGCTGGTAGCCGCGGGCTTCAGCCCGCGCCCACCTACGGCGCCCACCAGGGAGCCACGGGGAACAGACACCGCCGACGTGGGCGCGGGCTGAAGCCCGCGGCTACCAGCCCCGAGCCAGAAGCCCCGAGCCAGAAGCCCCGAGCCGACAACACCCCTTCGGACCCCCCGCGATGCCCCCGCCCGTCGAACTCGGCCGCCCGCTCGTCCCGCCGTGCCAGCTCACCCGGCTGCGGTTCCGGCCGGACGGCCGCGTCCTCGCCGCCGCCGGCTGCGACGGCAAAGTCTACCGCTGGGACACGTCCGCCGACACCCCCGCCGACCTGCCGCCGCTCGACGGCCACAACGGCTGGGTGAACGGCCTCGCGTTCGGCCCCGCGGCGCTGGTCACCACCGACAGCTGGGGCCGCCTCACCGCCCACGACCCGGACGGCAAACGACTCTGGACCGTCGAGGCCGCGCACGACGGCTGGGCGCGGTCCGTCGCCGTCACCGCCGACGGCGCCCGCCTCGCCACCGGCGGCCGCGACGGGTTCGTCCGCTTCTGGGACGCCCGCACCGGCGCGAAGGCCGCCGAGGTGAACGCCGCCGCCGACGTCCTGGGCGTGACGTTCACGCCCGACGGCAAGACGGTGCTCGCCGGCGACCTGTTCGGCGTCGTCCGCGAGTTCGAGGTGCCGACCGGGAAGCCGGGTCGCACCTTCGAGGCGCGCGAGCTTCACAAGGTCGATCGGGTGCAGGACGTGGGCGGCGTCCGCTGCCTGCTGCTGAGCCCGGACGGCGGCACACTGGTGGTCGGCGGCGCGGAGCCGAAGTCGGGCGGGTTCGTCGAGTGTACGCCGCTGATGATCGCGTTCGACCGCGCGACCGGCCGGCGGCTGTGGCAGTGGAAGGGCGGCGCCCCCGCCGAGGGCTACGTCACCGACCTGGCGTGGCACCCGGCAGGGTACGTCGTGGCCTGCACGAGTGGCCAGCCGGGGCAGGGGAAGGTGATGTTCCTGCGGCCGGGCGAGGCGCAGCCGTTTTTCCAGGTGGCGAAGCCGAACGTGCAGGGCGTGGCGCTGACGGCCGACGGGGCGAAGCTGGCGGCGGCGCTGACCAACGCCAACAGCAGCGGCAACGGCCGCGTCCGCGGCGCGGGCGGCGACTACCCGCAGAACCACTCGCCGGTGCAGTTGTGGCGACTGCCCGCGTAGTGGACAGTAGGCAGTGGACAGTGGACAGCAAGAAACGAACGAAGCCCGGGGGCTAACTCCCGGGCTTCTTTACTGTCCACTGCCCACTGCCCACTGTCCACTACTCACCAGCGGAAGATCACGTCCAGGCCGCCGGTGAAGAGGTTCTGGTTCCCCTCCCACACCTCGGTCCGGTTGTTGTTGTCGTACCGGGCGAACGGGCGGACCATCAGCCCCGGGAGCGGCTTGTACGCCAGCCCGTAGGTGGCCGACGTGTACAGCCCCCGGAACCCGGTGCGGAACCCGTCCGTGTCGTCGAACAGCTCGACCCGCAGGGTGCTGGTGAAGCAGTCGTTGTGGGCGTAGATCAGGTACTGGGCGGCCCCGTACCACTCGGTGAACCCGACGCCCGGGGCGTCGTTCATGTGGCTGTACCCGGCGTCCAGCACGTAGCTCAGCTTCTCGCCCAGCTTCTGCGTCACCACCAGGTTGTAGAAGTTGTAGTGGGCGAACGCCTCGGCCGGGATGTACTTCGGGTTCGTCACCACCGTGTTCACCGCCACGCTCGTGTCGCCGTCCTTCGGCGCCCACTTCAGCTGGCCGAGGAACGTCAGCCGGTTCGTCGGCGCGTCGATGAACGTGTCGCTGCCGGTCGCGGCACCGTACCCGACGGTCCAGTTGTCACCCACCGGGGTGGTGGCCCACACGCCGGTGTGGGTGAACGGGTTGTACTGGAACATGTACGACCGGCTCACGAACGGGGTGTCGACCGCCTGCACCAGCTCGTACCCGACGTGGGTGGCGAACCGGCCGAGCTTCACCGTGGTGCCGCTGCCCGGCAGGTACGCCTGGGTGTAGAACTGGAACGGGTCGAAGCCGTACAGCTCCGGGCCGCCGTTGTTGCGGGTCAGCTGGCCGTTCCAGATGCCGCGCGGCAGCGTCGTCCGGTAGTCGCTACCGGGCAGAATCCAGTCCATGCGCCAGCCCCACTGGAAGCAGTCCTTCTCCGTGTCGAGCGTCTTCTCGGCGACGAGGTAGTTCTGGTTCATGAGGAACTCGTTGGCCCGGTCGTTCATGAAGATCGGGGCGTTCGAGCCGCTCGCGGTGCTCGGGCTGTACGACAGCTGCGTCCACCCGTAGACGGTGATGCCGCGGTTGTTGAGGAGCTCGCCGAACCGCGTCCCCTCGATGGTGCGCTCGAGCAGGTACTTCTCCGGAGCCTCCTCCTCCTTCGGCCCCTCCTCGGCCGGGCCGGCGCCGGCGGCGTCGGCGGGGGTCATGGGGGCGGCCTTCTCGCCACCGGGCATCGGCTGGGCGGACGGCGGCAGGGTGCCGGGCTGGCCCTGCTGCGCCACGTAGCGGGGCGCGATCGGGATCTGCACCGGGGCGGCGCGGGTGGGCAGCGTGCCCGGCGGGTAGTAGCCGGCCGGCGGCTGGCCGGCCGCGACGGCGGTCGTGAGCAGCAGGGACGTGAACATGGGTCGTCCGTGACCTATGGGGTAAAGGTCGGGCCGCGGCGCGGCCCGTGCGGTGGCGGGGAGAGTCCGTTCCCGCGGCTCAGGGGTATTCGACCGGCCCCGCGGATTGCCTTGAACCCCCGACCTGCCCGGGCGGGGAAGATGTGTGAAGCTGGGTAAGCCCGACCGCCCGCACCGGTCGGGGGGGCCCGGACACGTGGCCGCCCACGCCCTACGCCGGCCGGAGCACCCGGAGCGACACGCCGCGCACGTAGTCCTTCACCGCCACGCGGTAGTCGGCCATGTGGGGCGCCGCGGTGTGCGCCGTCAGCGCCGCGGGGCTGGCCCACTGTTCCACGACCACCACCGCGTCGTCGCCGGCCAGCTCCTGCACGGCCAGGCCGGTCGGCTCGTCCACCGTGGGGCCGTAGGCGAGGCAGCCGTCCTCCGCGAGCACGAACGGCACGAGCTTGTGGAACTCTGCCAGGAACGCGGCACGGGTGCCGGGCGCCAGGCGGATGGTGGCGATCACGTGAATCACGGTCGGCTCCCGGAACGGTAGTGTGGTGTCGGCATCGGCGGCGGTTGAAGATTGTTCGATTTGGGCTGGATGCCCGGTCTCCCGGCACGGCTGCCGCGCCGCGGGGCGGAGCGTCAGTACCCGTCGTCCGGCGGGAACAGCGACCGCAGCAGCCGGGCGGACAGGTCGAACGCCGGGGTGAACGCCAGCTCCACGGCCGCGACCGGGCTGACGCGCACCTCCATCGCCGACACGCGGCCGAGCGGCAGGCCGTCGAGGAAGCCGCGGACCGGCCGCTTCGCCGGGTCGCCGGTGCTGGTCATCTTCACGACCGTCTCCGCCGGTAGCGCCAGCGGCTTCCAGAACCGCGGGTGGAACACGTTCGACCCCGCCAGCGTGATGACCGGCGAGCTGAGCGGAACGGGCGTGCCGCCCATCGCGCGGGCGTAGGCGCTCGACCCCGACGGCGTCGCCACCAGCAGCCCGTCGCACACCACCTTCTTCAGCCGCGTCTCGCCGTCCACGTCGACGCGCAGCCACGCCCCCTGGCCGCCGTCGCGCTCGACCCAGGCGTCGTTGAACCCGAGGCCGCGCCCGGCGGCGCCGTCGTCGGTGACGTAATCGACCCGCAGCATCGGCATGCGGTGGAGGACGAACTCGGCGCCGGTGAGGTCGGCGGAGACGATCTCGTTCATGAGGTGGCCGAGGTGGCCGGCGTTGAGCCCGAGGAACGGCCGCCGCAGCCGCCAGTGCTGGCGGATGGCGTGGAGCATGGTGCCGTCGCCGCCGACGACGAGGACGAGGTTGGGGTCCGCGTCCTCGAGGTGGCGGAAGGCGGCGGCGCGGTCGTGGGCCTCCTTCTGCGGGCCGCACACGATCTTGAGCCGCGGCCGGTCGAACCGGGTGCGCACCTCGCGCGGCGAGATGGTGCTGGTGAACAGCCCGTGCCGGCGGATGTACTCGGCGACCGCCGGGCAGACGAACCCCTCGGCGGCGTCGGCCCCGCCGTTGTAGATCATCGCCCGCACGTCCGCGGTGGGCAGGTGCCCGTCGATTTCCAGCAGCCGGTGCCGCGGCGGGAGGTCGGCGGCGTGGGGCGGCGAGCCGGGCGGGTGGTACACGACGAACCGCGACTCGGTCCACATCCGGGCGCCGTCCTCCCAGCGCGTCTGCACCACCGACGTGCCCTCGGCCCCGCCGCTGACGAACTCGTCGGACACGACGTGCCACACCTCGCCGCGGCCGGCGTACTTCCGCTCCAGCGCCGCGTGCGGGGTGAACCGCTGGTCGTCGAGGTCGTCGAGGTCGATGGTGACGCCGGGGGCGTCGGCGAACGCCAGGTCGGTCATCACGGCCCGGTGGACGGGGGCGGCGTGCTCGGCGTCGGGCCGGTCCGGCCGCGGGTGGTCGGGGCGGATGACGACCTCGGCGAACCCGGCGGCGCGGAGGCGGTCGGCCCCGTCGCGGTGGAAGCGGGTGGGCGGGTCGAAGTAGCCGGCGTACAGGGCGAGGCGGCGGGCCGACAGCACGGCGGGAACCGGAACCGCGTCGGGCGGCGGCTCGACCAGGGCCGCGGCGACGAGTTCGTCGGCGTCCCACCCGCGGGCGGCGCACAGGGCGCGGGCGGCGGCGAGGACGGCGCCGACGGCGGCGGGGTCGTCGGGGTCGGCGGCGGCGCGGCGGGCGGCGGTGGTGAGGTCGGTCATGCGCCCAGTCTACGCGGTCAGCGGGACGGGGTGAACGTCGCCGTCACCTGCAACCCGACGAACCGGGCGGCCACCGGTGCGCTCCCGGCGTCGAGCCGGGCCGTGACTTCCACCACACGGCGGTCGGCGTCCTCGCGCGGGCCGAGC
>DASPHQ010000803.1:0-2914 GCA_035629595.1 Urbifossiella sp.
GAGGAGGAACGCGAGGGGGTACATGGGACGTGCCGGGGTGGTGGGAGGTTCTTCTATTGAACCCGCGCGGCCGCCGCGCCGCCACCGGATTCCGCGCGGCCGGGTACAACAACGGCGAAGGAGGATCGGCCGATGAACGAGCGCCACCTGATGATCGACGGCGTGCGGGTGCCGCGGTTCCTGTACGGCACGGCCTGGAAGGAGGACGCCACCGAACGGCTCACCGGCCTGGCGCTGGCGGCCGGGTTCCGCGGCATCGACACCGCCAACCAGCGGAAGCATTATCACGAGGCCGGCGTCGGCGCCGCGCTGCGAGCGTGCGCCGTCCCGCGCGACGAGCTGTTCCTGCAAACCAAGTTCACGTTCCGCCCCGGGCAGGACGACCGCCTCCCCTACGACCCCGCGGCGCCGGTCGCGGAGCAGGTGGAGCAGTCGTTCGCCAGCTCGCTCGCCCACCTCGGCGTGGACACCATCGACAGCTTCGTGTTGCACGGCCCGAGCCGCGGCGACGGCCTCGGCCCGCCCGACTGGGAGGCGTGGCGGGCGATGGAATCGCTCCACGCCACCCGCCGCGTGACACTCCTCGGCGTGAGCAACGTCACCGCGGATCAGTTACGGCTGCTGTGCGAGGGGGCGCGGGTGAAGCCGCGGTTCGTGCAGAACCGCTGCCACGCCGTCCGCGGCTGGGACCGCGACGTGCGGGCCGTCTGCGCCGCGGAAGGGATCACCTACCAGGGCTTCTCGCTCCTCACCGCCAACCGGCAGGTGCTCGCCCACCCCGACGTGCAGCGCATCGCGGAGCGGCACGGCCGGTCGCCGGCGCAGGTGGTGTTCCGCTTCGCGCTCGACTTGGGAATGCTGCCGCTGACGGGAACGACCGACCCGGCCCACATGCGGGTCGACCTCGACGTGTTTGACTTCGCGCTCGACGCCGACGAGGTGCGGCGGATCGACGGCATCACGGGACGCTGACGGGTCGCCGCACCTTCCGCCCGTTAAGGATCGCGCCGATGATGGTGTAGCGCACGCACCACTCGTAGCTCGCCAGCAGCACCGCGGTCGTCAGCGCGGTCACGAGCGCGAACTTGACGAGCCCGGGCAGCTGCCAGTCGCGCACCCAGAACTGGATCAGCAGGGTCGGCGTGATGCTCGCCAGGTAGCACCAGTAGGAGGCGTCGGCGAGGTAGCGGCTCCACGCCGCGTCGCGGGCGAACCAGCGCAGGAACCCACCCCAAAGGCCGGTGACCATCAGCCAGGTGTACGCCGCCAGCGCGGCACACACCCCGACCCACAGCGCCTTCGTGTCAGCCCCCTCGCGGCTGGCTTGCATGCCGGCAATCACCAGCACCGCCAGCACCGGCAGCACAACGACGTTGGCGACGGCCAGGTTCACCCCCCAGCCGCGACCGAACGTCGGGACCAGGTCGCGGTGGCGGAACAGCGCCCAGCCGACGGCGAAGAACCCGAAGTAGTACGCGAAGATGTGCCACTGCGGCCCCCACCCCGGCGGCGTGTCCACGGCCCACGTCCGCATGGGGAGGAGCAGCGGCACGGTGAACAGGGCCAGCAGCGGCACACGACCCGGCCCGGCGACCACCCATCGGAACGCGGCGTCGAATCCCGTTCGGAACCGGGTGCCGAGTCGCACCAGGAGTAGCGCGAGTAGCAGCACCGCGGCGTAGCAGAACAGGAGGTAGTAGAGGAACCAGAGGTGCGCCAGAGGCACGTCGGCGAGGAACCGGCTGGACGTGACGTAGCGGGTGAGGAGCGCCGCGTCGGCGGCGTCCGGGTCGGCGGCGAGAAGCTCCTGCGCCGGCCCGCGGAACGTGGAGTACCCCTCGCGCACGATCCCGGCGCGGAGGTTCCCCAGTTCGGTGTACACGCCCGCCATCTGCACGGTGGGTGCGATGAACACGACCGCCAGCGCGAGCGGCACGGCGACCCGCCGGACGCGGTGCCGGGCCATCCCGGCGGCGCCGTAGCGCTGGTGCAGCAGGCAGCAGAAGAAGCCGGCCAGGAGGAAGAACAGTTGCATCCGAAAGTCGTGGACGGCGTAGAGCAGCACGTCGGACAGGGGTATGGGTCGCTCGTCCTGCACCGGCCAGAACGCCGGCGTGTTCGGCAGGAACGACAGGCCGGCGTGCAGCCCCACGCCGAGGAACATGGCGAACGCGCGGAGCGTGTCGAGGGCGTGGTAGCGGTCCGGGGCGGGGGCCATGGGCGATTCCGGTACGGGGGCGGCGGGTCACGCGCCCGACCGCCCCGCCCGGTGTTAGTACCGCCACTCCAGTCCGAGGGACAGCCCTTGCGCCCAGAAGTCGGTCGTGCCGTTGGCCGCGAAGGCGGTCGGGTCGAAGTGCTCCTGCGCCCGGCGGACGCGGCTCCAGTACAGGAACGAGTACCCGGCCGTCACGTGGAGCGAGTCCGTCGCCCGCCAGCCGAACTTCACCCCCGCCTCCGGGGCGACCGCGAACTCACTCCCCTCGTCCTGCGCCCCCACCGACCGCAGCGTCACCGGCGTCAGACCCAGCGGCCCGGCGTTCGCCAGGCCCGGCACCACGACCCGCGTTCGCGTCACGTCGCGCTCGCTCGTCGTGCTCCCCAGCGCCACCGCCAGCCGACCCGTGACCGAGAAGCGGCCGACGTTCATCGTCGGGGCCAGGCCGAGGAGGCCGCCGTGGAAGTCGTTCCGCGTGCGGACGCCGTCGTCGGCCATCAGCCGGGCGCCGAACGGCGGCGGTGTGCCCGCGCCGAACACGTCCCACGACGACGCCATCCGGTCGCCGAGGTGGAGCCACCGGTAGCCGACGACGCCGTCGAGGCGGACCGCGTCGCCGGCCCACAGGTTCCGCCGCAGGTGAACGTCGCCGCCGAGGAAGTTGGTGTGCGTCGAGGCCGTCACCGTGCCGGCGCT
>DASPHQ010000804.1:0-6816 GCA_035629595.1 Urbifossiella sp.
CCGAGGCCGACGTGGTCACCCGGTTGGTCACGGCCGTGGGAGCGGCGTCATGCTGAGCCTGCTACCCGGTGGTCGCATCCTGGTCGCTGTCGAGGCGGTGGACGGCCGCAAAGGGATCGACTCCCTCGCCGGCGTCGTGCGGTCCGTCCTGAAGGGCGACACGATGTCGGGCGACCTATTCGTTTTCAAAACTCGCCGCGCCGACAAGCTGAAGATTCTGGCCTGGGTGGGCGACGGGTTCGCCCTGTATCTGAGGCGGCTCGAACGCGGCACCTTCGCCTTCCCCGCCGCTACGGACGCCAGCGTCCCCGTCACGCCGACGCAGTTGGCGATGATCCTCGGCGGCCTCGACCCGCCCAAGGCCCGCGAACGCCGGCGGTACAAAACGCCGGCGTGATCCGCGCTACCGAGGCGGTCGAGCGGTGTTCAATCCGACATGCCGCCCGCCGACGACTTCGACGTGCTTCGCCAGAAACTGGCCCACGCGGAGGCCGTGATCGCGGAACTCCGCGGCGTCGTGGCCGACCTCCGCAAGCAGGTCGAGGCCCAACAGGCCCACATCCACCGACTGGTGAAGATGACGTTCGGCCGGGGCGGCGAGCGGGTCGAAGGCCCGACCCTGTTCGACGGGATGGAGCTGCCGGAAGCCGAAACCCCGCCGCCGGTGGAACCATCCACTCCCGAAGGCATCCCCGACGCGCCACCGTCACCCGCGGCGAAGCGGAAGGGGCACGGCCGGCGGTGCAAGCCGGCGGACCTGCCGCGCCGCCGGGAGGAGATCGATCTGACCGCCGCCGAGAAAGTCTGCACCTGCTGCGGCACGGCCAAGATCCGCATCGGCCAGACCACCAGCGAACGCCTCGACTACCAGCCGATGGCCCTGTTCGTCCGCGAGCTGGTCCGCCCCACCTACGCCTGTCGGTCGTGCGAGTCGCTGGGCCTTGACCCGCAGATCTCCAAGGCGGATCTGCCGCCCGAGCCGATTCCCCGGAGCGGCATCGGCAGCGGCCTGCTCGCCCACGTCATCGTCTCCAAGCTGGTCGATCACTTGCCGCTGCACCGCCAGGAGTCGATTCTGGCCCGCCACGGCTGGGACGTGCGACGCTCCACCCTGTGTGACCACCTGCGCGCGTGCGGCCACCTCCTGACGCCGCTCTACGACCTGATGCATTGCCACCTGCTCCAGTCGTTCGCCATCCACGCCGACGACACGCCCCTCCTACTCCTCCGGCCGCGCCGCGCCGCACCGCCTACGCCTGGCTCTACCTCGGCGACGCCCGGAACCCGTACACCTTGTTCGACCTCACCGCCGGCCGCAGCCAGACCTTCCCGCAGCGGTTCCTCGACGGCTACTCGGGCTTCGTCCACGCCGATGCCTACGACGGGTACAACGCGGTCCACAACAACATCCGGCATCTGGGCTGTTGGATGCACGCCCGGCGGTACTTCGTGGAGGCCGAGCCGACCGACCCGCGGGCGGTCGAGAGCCTGGCATTCATCCGCACCCTGTACGCCGTAGAACGCGACATCAAAGCAGAGCGGGAGAAGCTCGGTGAGACGTTCACCGACGCCGACGTGGTGCGGGTGCGGCGGACGCGGGCCGGACCGATCCTCGCCCGGTTCCGGGACTGGCTTGACGTACACAATCGATCGGCGACGCCGAAGAGCCTGTTCGGTCAGGCCGTCGGGTACGCCCGGAACCAGTGGGCGTCGCTCGTCCGCTACCTCGACGACGCCCGGTTCGCCATCGACAACGGGGCCGTCGAACGCGCCATCCGGCCGCTCGCCGTCGGCCGCGGCAACTGGCTGCACGTCGGCGGTGACGGCGGGCTGAAGACGGCCTCCGTGCTGCTGAGCGTCTGCGCCAGCGCGACACGGCATCGACTCAACCCGTGGGCGTACCTCCGTGACGTGTTCGACCGACTGGCCGCCCGGCCGGCCGGCGAGGACGTGGGTGACCTCCTACCCGACGCCTGGGCCGGGCGTCATGCCCGTACGACCTGACGCGCGGGCAGTCCCCGTCTCGGCGGCTTGCTGAGCCATAGCCGAGTCGGCTACGGGGCAGCGGTGCCGCACACCGTCGTTGGGGTTCGTTCCGGTCCAGGGGGAGCCGAGCCACCGTGAGCACCGGGGCTCGGCCCGCGGCTCAGCTCTGTGCCAGCTTCACGAGGAAGCTGTTTCGCTTGGTCCCCGGGTTGGTCAAGTCGAACGTGCCGAGCGGGTCCGGGTCGAAGTCCACGGTGCCGGCGAAGTACCCGGCCAGGTAGACCGTCCCGGTCGGGTCCACCGCGACGCCCGTCCCCCAGTCCATCCCGGTCCCGCCAAACGTCCCGGCCCAGGCGAAGTCCCCGGCCGCGGTGAGCTTCATCACGTACACGTCGGTCGAGTACTGGGAAATGCCAGCGGCGGTGCTGCGGACGAACGCCCCCACCCCGGGGTCGAAATCGACCGTGCCGCTGAAGCTCCCCGTGAGGTAGATGTTGCCGGCCGCGTCCACCGCCAGGTCCGACGTGGAGGTATCCCCGGCCGAGCCCCGCGTCCAGACGAGCCCCCCCGCGGCGTTCAGCTTCGTCACCACGTTCTGCCCGACCGGCATCGCGGTCGCCGGGCCACCGGCGTACGGGCGGAAGGTGACCCCGGCGCCGCAGTAGCCGTTGAGGACCACGCCCCCGGCGCCGTCCACGGCGAGGTGGCTGACGTAGGACCCGCCGCCGGAGAACCCGCTCACCCAGCCGTAGTTCCCGGCGGCGGTCAGCTTCAGGACGAACCCGCTGTAGGACGTCGTCCCGGCGGACAGGAGCTTCGACCCGCTCCCCGGGTCGAAGTCCACGAGGCCGAGGAACACGCCGCCCACGAACGTGTTCCCGGCGGCGTCCACGGCGAACCCGCCCCCGGAGAAGGGGTTCTTCTGGGTGGGGATCGACTTGGCCCACGAGTCTCGGTCCCTCGTGGCGAACTTGAGGATGTCGTACCCGTTGCCAGCGCTGCTGGAGCTGCCCGTGTTGCGGGTGCCGAGGGCGTACACGCTCCCGGCCGCGTCCGTCCCGACGCCGACCCCGGTGTCGTTGTGCACCCCGCCCCACCGCTTCGCCAGCTGGACGACGCCTGCCGCGTTCAGCTTGACGACGAACCCGTCGCTGCCGCCGGCGGAGCCGAGCGCGGTCGGGCCGAAGTCGCCGGCCCCCGTGAAGTCCCCGCAGACGTACACGTTGCCGGCCGCATCGACGGCGACCTGGTCCGCGCGGTCGTGGGTGTCACCGCCCATCCGGCGGACCCAGACGAGGGCGTTGTCGGCGGCGTACTTGGCGACGAACGCGTCGGCGACGCCGTCGGCCCCGCGGGCGGTCAGCGTGTCGGCCGCGTCGGCCGCGTCGGTCGGGTCGAAGTCCACGGTCCCGGTGAACGACCCGGTCAGGTAGCTGTTCCCCGCGGCATCCGCCGCGACGTCCTGGGCGTTCACGCTGCCGACCGCGTCGCCGAGGCTGAACGCGGAGAGCAGGCCCGTCGCCGGCACCTCGCGGGCTTCGAGGTGTTGCACCCCGAGCCGGGTGCGGGGCCGGGGGGCGGTCGTGTGGGCCGGCCGGGGTCGGAGCCAGGTTCGCAGGGTCACGGGCGGTCTCCGCAGGGGGGTGTCGTCGTCCTCGCCACGCCCCCAATGCGACGCCCCGCCCGCCACCCCCTCACCCGAACCCCGGAATTCCGGCGAGCCGTCGGGCCATTCCGGCTAGCGATTGACCGGCCGCGGGGCGGGGGCCACCTCCCGCCCCGCGCCGTCCGGCGGCGAGAGACCCAGCAGGGCGGCCGCCTCGGCCCGCAGTCGGCGGAGCATGGCCGGGGGCGGGTACCCCCCCGCTTTCCAGCGCCGCTCGTATCCGACGAACCAGCGGTCGTGGCGGTTGAACGTCGCCCGGGCGGCGTCCCGGTCCCCGAGCCGCCACAGGGCCATCGCCCCGACGAAGTCCCCGTCCGACTCGTAGCCCCGCTGCTCCCGTTGCTTCCGCAACGCCTCCAGGCTGCCGGGCCAGTCGCCCGCTCGGTACCGCGCCCAGCCGAGTGACTGCCACGCCTGCTCGCCGGCGCCGTCGGCCAGCGCCGCCGCCCGGTCGGCCAGGGCGAGTGCCTTCGGTGGGTCGGGCGACCGCCCACCCCCGGGGACGGAGTACAGGTCGGCGGCGATGGCGAACAGCGCGACGTAATGCTGCCGGTGTACCCCAGAGGGCGGCAGGGTGGCGACCGCCCGCCCCGCCCGGTCGGCCGCCCGGTCGGCCGCCCGGACAGCCTCCTGGTCCCGTCCCGTCCCGACCAGGAAGACGAGCCGTTCGAATTCGGTCAGGGCCAGCAACCCGAGGGTGCGCTGGTCGTTCGGGTTCTTCGCCGCCAGGGCTTCATGCAGTTCGATCGACCGCTGGTAGGTCTCGTCCCCCTCGGCCTCGCGTCCCGTTCGGCCCTGTAACGACGCTAGGGTCGCCAGCGTTTTGGCCAAACCCGCCCGAGCACCGTCGGTGGGCGGGCTGGCCGCGAGAACCCCCTCGTAGGCCGACTCAGCCCGCCGGTATGCCTGCTCGGCCTCGGGCAACCGCCCCGTCTCCGAATACACAATCCCCAGGCCGTGCTCGCAGTCGGCCACCAACACCCCATACCCCGAGCCGCCATACAGTCCGTCGGGCAGTTCGACGGCGAGCCGGGAGAACAGGTCTCGGCCGCGGGTGTACGCCCGCTCGGCGTCGGCCATGCGACCGGATTGCAAGTAAGTGACGCCGAGCCCCCGCCAGGCGCCGGCGACAAGCCCCAGGTTCCTGAGGTCGTCGGGAGTCCGGTCGGCGAGGTTCTGGTGCAGGGTGACGGACCGGCTCAGCGCGATTACTGCCGGCTTGGGATGGCCGCCCTCCGCGAGCGACGAGCCGAGATCGAAGTGCATGCGCGCGAGGTCTCGCAGGTAGTCGAGCCGGTCCGGGTTCCGCGTGGCAACCGGCTCGAATAGCTCGATGAGCTGCCGAAATGCCGCGACGGATTCCGGATACTGCCCGAGCTTCCGGTGGATGCGGGCCACCCGCGCCCGTGCCCGGACGGCGTCGATCAGCGCGGCCTCGTCCCCGGGTCGCTCGTCGGCCGCCTGGTTGTAAAACACCAGCGCCTTCTCCAGGAACTCCCGCTGGACCTGGGTCAGCTCGCCCTGCTGGGCCAGCCACTTCTCGGCCACCTGGGTGTACATGTCGTCCACCACCTGCCGGGCCACGGCGTACCGGGCCTCGGCCCGCCCCTCCGCCCGGGTGGCCCTCACCGCCTGCCAGGTGGCCACCCCTGCCCCGACCGCCAGGGCCATGACGACCGCCAGACCGGCGACCAGGGCCGCCGTGTTCCGCCGGGCGACCTTCCGCAGTCGGTAGACGACCGACGGCGGGGCGGCCGCCACCGCGTCCCCGGCCAGGTACCGCTCGACGTCGGCCGCCAGCCCGGCCGCCGTCTCGTACCGCCGGCTGCGGTCCTTCTCCAGCGCCTTCATCACCACCCAGTCCAGCTCCCCCCGCACCTGCGCGGCCAGCTCCTTCGGCTTGACACCCCGGTCGGCGGCCAGGGCGGCCGCCCCGGCGGCGGTACTCAGTCGGGCACTGGGCTTGGGCGGGTCCACCTCCCGCACCACCCGCAGCACCTCCAGGAGGCCGACCCGGCCCAGCTCGTCCCGGGGGAACGGCGGCGACCCGGCCAGTAGCTCGTACAGCAGCACCCCGAGCGAGTACACGTCGCTGCGAGTGTCGATGTCGAGCTGGTTGAGGGTGGCCTGCTCCGGCGACATGTACTCCGGCGTGCCGACCACCGCCCCGAACCCGGTGACGAGCGTCTTGTCCGTGAGCGGCTGCCCGGCCGCCTTGGCGATGCCGAAGTCGATCACCTTGGGGACGGGCTTCTCGTCGTACAGGGCCACCAGCACGTTGGACGGCTTGAGGTCGCGGTGGATGACGCCCTTGGTGTGGGCGTGCTGGACGGCCCGGCAGATGTCGGCGAACAGGGCCAGCCGGTCCCGCGGGGGGAGCTTGCGGGCGTCACAGTAGGCGGTGACAGGCACCCCCTTGACCAGCTCCATGACGAAGTACGGCCGGCCGGCGTCGGTGGCCCCGCCGTCGTACACCCGGGCGATGTTCGGGTGGTCCATCAGGGCCAGCGCCTGCCGCTCGGCCTCGAACCGGGCCAGGACGGCGGCCGAGTCCAGCCCGGCCTTGACCAGCTTGACGGCCACCACCCGGCGGACCGGCTCGGCCTGCTGGGCCATCCAGACGGTGCCCATGCCCCCCTCGCCGATCACCTCCAGAAGCTTGTACCGGCCGCCCAGGACGGTCCCGGGGAGGTCGACCGCCCCCGCCCCGGCCGGCTCGTACCCGACGGTCGGGGTGGCTACGGCCGGCGGGGTGGGCGGGTCCAGGAAGTGGCCGAGGCCGGGGTGGGCGGCCAGCAGCCGCTCGACCTGACCGCGGAGGGCCGGGTCGGCCCGGCAGGCGCGGTCCAGGTAGGCGGCCCGGGCGGCCGGGTCGGTGTGGGCGACGGCGGCCGAGAACACGGCCTCGACGGCGGACAGGTCGGTCATGGGCGGCTCCCGGGGCGCACTCGTCCGGGGACAATGCGACGTACCGGGCGGAACCCCCTCAGGCATTCCCGCCGGCCGGGTTCAGTTCGGCGTGAAGCCAGGTGCGGGCGAAGGCCCAGTGCCGCTCGGCGGTTGCCACCGACACCCCCAACGCCGCGGCCGCCTCCGGAACGGTCAGTCCGGCGAAGAACCGGAGCTTGACCAACTCGGCCTTCTGCGGGTTCTCGCCCGCCAGG
>DASPHQ010000805.1:0-4889 GCA_035629595.1 Urbifossiella sp.
GCCCGCGTTACGTCGGCGTTGTCACAGGGGCGTTGCTCCCGGGTACTCCGCCCCAGGTGGGCGCGGGCTGAAGCCCGCGGCTACCGGCCCCGAGCCGAAGCCCCGAGCCGCGGTTTCCCACCGCGCCTCCCGGCGTCAGTGGTTGAACACGAACTCCGCGCTGTTCAGCAGAGCCCAGAAGATGTCGGCGACGGCCTCGTTGCGGCGCGCCGCCGGGTCGCGCCCGGTCGCGGCGGCCTCGATGAACTCGTGCGCCCGCCCCGCCTCCTGCCGCGTCGGCCGGCGGGCCAGCGCCGCCAGGTACACCGTCTCGACCCGCTCGCGCTCCGTCAGGAACGGGGCGTCCAGCACGGCGGCCAGCAGGTCGCCCCGCCCCGGGGTCGTCGCCCCGGCGACGAGCGACCCGTTCATCAGCGTCAGCGCCTGCACGATCGACGTCTCGTGGTCGACCGGGCGGCCGGTCTGCGGGCCGAACCGCGCCAGGAAGTCGGCCCGGGCCGAGCTCCCCCGGCGGTCGTCGTCGGTGAAGTGGTCCGGCTGGCCGGTGGCGGTGGCGAGGCTGTCGTAGAGTTGCTCGCCGGTCAGCCCGCGGAGCGAGTGCCGGGTGAACAGCGGGGCGTCCGGCGACCGGCCGCGGCTGGTGAGCTGGTACGCCCGCGTCGCGGTGATCGCCTCGACCAGCACCTTCTGGTCGTACCCGCCCGCGGCGAACGCCTCCGCCAGCTCGGCGAGCAGGGCCGGGTGGTGGGAGACGGTGTCCTGCCCGCCGGTCATCTCGTCCACCGGCTCGACCAGCCCGATGCCGAACAGTTGGGCCCACACCCGGTTCACCGCCGCCCGCGCGAAGTACGGGTTGTTCTTGGCGGTCACCCAGTCGGCGAGCGTCTGGCGCGGCCCGACCTTGAACCGCCAGCGCGGCTCGGTCCCGTCGGGGAACGTCCCCTGCACGACCCGGTCGCTCCCCGGGATGAGGAGCTCGCGCCGGTCGAGCACCTCGCGGTCGAGGACGACCTCATCGCCGCGGTCCTGGGCGCGGATGCCGGCGAAGAAGGCGGCGAGCCCCCAGAACTGGTCGCGGGTCCAGGCGGCGAACGGGTGGTCGTGGCACTGGGCGCACTCCAGCCGGATGCCGAGGAACACGCGCGCCGTGGTCGCCGCCAGGTTCTCCGGCTTCCCCTCCTTCGCCAGGTAGAACGCGACCGGGCTCGGCTCGGCGGCCGCGCTGTAGACGAGTTGGGCCGAGGCCGGGTCCACCGGCGTGGTGAGGACGGTGCGGGCCAGCTGGTCGAACGGGACGTTCCGGTCGAACTGGCCGCGCAGCCAGTGCTCGAACCCCGGCACCAAGGCCTGCACGCGGGGGTTGGCCTCGGCCTCGGGGAGGAGGAGGTGCCGCCACACGGTCGCGGCGTGGCGGGCGTAGACCGGGCGGGCGAGGAGCCCGGCGACCAGCCGCCGGCGCCGGTCCGCGCCGCGGTCGGCGAGGAACGTGCGGGCCTCGGCGACGGTCGGGATGCGGCCGGCGAGGTCGAGGGTGACGCGGCGGAGGAACTCGGCGTCGTCCGCCGCCGCGGCCGGGGTCAGGTTCTTCTCCGCCCAGGCCGTTTCGAGCGCGCGGTCGATCCGCGCCGCCAGCGCGGTCGCGGCGGCGGACGGCTCCGCGGCGTCCGCCGCCGGGGCGCACGCCGGCAGCAGGGCCGCGGCCAGCCAGAGCGACACGCGGTTCATGCCACGTCCTCGGGTGTCAGACACGTTCCAACGATTCGCTTCCGCCCGGCGAGCCGGGGGCGTCAGCCCCCGGATTCTTGAGCCCGGAGGGCGACGGCGTGTAGCCCGGGGTGGAACCCCGGGCGGCGTCGGCGTGGAACCAGGGGCGTGACCCCCACGAACTCCGCCGAGGGCCGCCCGGGGTTCCACCCCGGGCTACACGCCGTCGCCCTCCGGGCTCGAGCCCCGAGCCGAGAATCCGGGGGCTGACGCCCCCGGCTCGCCGCGCGTCAGTTCGCGGCGGCCTCGGCCATCGCCTGGGCGTCGGGCATCGCCCACAGGCGGATGACGAAGTCGGTCCCCTTCACCGTCTGCCCGCTGACGGTGTTCCCGCCGCACGCGGTGAGCACCCAGCGGCCGTCCGGCGAGAACACGGCCGACCACAGGAACCCGCCGTGCCCCCGGAACGCGTAGACTTCGCGCCCGGCGGCCGCGTCCCACAGCTTCGCGGCCCCGTCGTACCCGCCGGTCAGGAGGTACTTGCCGTCCGGCGAAAAACTCACCGTCGTGACCCCGAACGGGTGCCCCTCCAGCTCGTGGAGCTGGTTGCCGGTGTTCACCTCGAACACCTTCACCGTCTTGCCGCCGACCGCGACGGCCTTCCCGTCCGGGGTGACGGCGAGGCAGTCGGCCCAGTTCCCGGTCGCCCGGAACCGCCGCACCTCGCGGGCCGTGTCGAGCTCCCACATCCGCACGAACCCGTCCCGCCCGCCGGACAGCGCGTGCTTCCCGTCCGGGTGGAAGGCCGCCCGGCGGACGAACTCGGTGTGCCCCTCGAACCGCCGCACCTCGGCCCCGGTGGCGGTGTCCCACAGCCGGACCGTCTTGTCCTGGCTGGTGGTGAGCGCCCGCTTGCCGTCGGGCGCGAAGGCCACCCCGGTGACCCCGCCGGCGTGGCCGCGGAGGAGGCGGATCTCGGCCCCGGTCTCGGCGTCCAGGAGGTGGGCGTTGGAGTCGTCGCACGCGGCCAGGACGGCCTTCCCGTCCGGGGAGAAGGCGGAGAACTGCGTCCACCGGGGGAGGTCGATCTTGAGCGCTTCCTTGCCCGTCGCCGCGTCCCACACCCGCACCGTCTTGTCGCCCTCCGGCCAGCCGCCGCACGACACGATACGGCGGCCGTCGGACGAGAACGTGGCGGTGTGGACCGCCCCGGTGTGTCCGGCGAACAGGCGGACCGGGCCGGCCGTGTCCGGCCGCCACCGCTTCAACGTCCTGTCCTCGCCGGCGGACACGAGCCACCCGCCGGCCGGCCCGACCGCGAACCCGGTCACGCCGCCCCGGTGCGCGGGGAGCGAGAGCGTCATCACCCCGGTCGCCGCGTCCCACACCCGGACCGTCCCGTCGGCCCCGCCGGTCACCACGCTGTTGTCCCCGGCGAACCCGACGCACACGACCTCCCCCTCGTGCCCCTTCAGCACGGCCAGCTCCTGCCCCCCGGCGGCGTCCCACACCCGGGCCGTGCCGTCCTCGGCGGCGGACGCCAGCCGCTTGCCGTCCGGGCTGAACGCGACCGCCCGGACCGACGCCGCGTGCCCCTTCAGCGTGTGCCGCAGCTCGCGGGTGTCGGCGGCCCACAGCTTGACCGTGCGGTCGCTCCCGCCGGACGCGAGCGTCTTGCCGTCCGGGCTGAACGCGACAGCCCGGACCGACCCGCGGTGCGCCTCGAAGGCGTGCCGCTCCTTCCCGCCCGCCGCGTCCCACAGGCGGACGGTCTTGTCGTAGGCGCCGGTGACGACCGACTTGCCGTCCGGGCTGAACGCGACCGCGTACACCCAGTTCGTGTGCCCCGCGAGGACCGCGACTTCCTTCCGGGCCGCCACGTCCCAGAGCTTGGCGAGCTTGTCGGCGCTGCCGGTGACGACGGTCTTGCCGTCCGGGCTGAACGCCACGCACGTCACCGCGTCGTCGTGGCCTTGAAGGGTGCCGCGGTCCTCGCCGGTGCGGGCGTCGCGGAGCACGACGCCCTTGTCCTCGGTGGCGAGCGCGACGAGCGACCCGTCGGGCGCCGCGGCGACGGCGAGCGGGGCGGGCAGGGCGGCCGCGGCGTCGCCGCGCTGGAGCGTGGCGAGTTCCTTCTTCTCGGGCAGCCCCCAGACCTTCACGGTGCGGTTGGCGCCGCCGGACACGAGCCGCTTTCCGCCCGCGCCGAAGGCGAGCGCCCGGCACGCCCCGGTGTGGCCCGCGAGCGCCCCCGCCTCCTTGCCCGAGGTCGGGTCGAACAGGGAGATGTCGCCGTTCACGGTCCCGACGGCCATTCCCGCCCCGTCGGGCGCGAACGCCAGCGCGAACACCGCCGATTTCGCGCGGATCGTCGTCTTCAGTTCACCGCCCGGCACGTCCCAGAGCCGCACCTGCGAGTCCGGCCCGCCGGCCGCGAGCGTCTTCCCGTCGGGGCCGAACGCGACCGCCAGGACGGGGAAGGTTTCCGTCTCGACCTTCGTGACGACGCGCCCGGTGGCCACGTCCCAGACGAACGCCGCCCCGCCCGGTTGGGGTCCGCCCAAGCCGCCGGCCGCCAGTCGCTTGCCGTCGGGGGCGAAGGCGAGGCACCCGAGGCGAGCCGTCGCCCCGCGGAGCTTCGCCCGCTCGTCGCCGGAGGGCACGTCCCACAGCTGCACCGTCATCCGCTCGGTGGCGGTGGCGATGGTCTTGCCGTCCGGGGCGAAGGCGACGCGGGCCGGGCCGTCGAGCCGCAGGGTGAACACCGCGTTCCCGGTCGCCGCGTCGACCACCCGCGCCGTCCCGTCGCGCCCCGCGTAGGCGAGGAGTTTGGCGTCCGGCGAGTAGGCGACCGACGTGGCCGGCTGCGGCAGGCGGGCGGAAAACAGTTCCTTCTGCGAGTCGGCGTCGTGGACAGCGACGAACCCGGCCGGCGGGTTGAGCGTGCCGCCGGCGTTCGCCACCCGCTTCCCGTCGGCCGAGACGGCCACGGCGGTGACGTCGCCGGCCGCGCCGGAGAGCGGAACGGGGGTCGGGGCGAATCGCACCACGCCGGCCGCGGGCGGGGACTTCTTCGGCGAGCCGCCCTTCGGCCGCACCGGTTCGTCCTGACCCCGGGCGGCGAGGCCGGTCGTGAGTGCGACTGCCAGCCAGAACGCGGTGCGGTTCATGCGACGATCCGATCG
>DASPHQ010000806.1:0-15189 GCA_035629595.1 Urbifossiella sp.
CGGGTCCGCCCGGAGGATGTACATGAGGTGGTTTCGCAACTCGTCGTACTGGTCGATCAGTATCCCCGCCGGCGGCACCTCGGGGGTGTCGAAGTGGATCGACACGTCGGCGCGGGCGACGACGTTCCCGTTCGGCGTCCGCACCTGGGCGGTGCCCTTGATCTGGTTCTTCTCCGTCAGCTCCAGGCGCAGGTCCACGAACGAACCCCGTCCGCCCTCCTTCGGGATGTTGAGGATGCGGACCTCGCCGACCGGCTCCGTGCCCTGGAACAACCGCAGCGGGATGCTCGGGTTGTCGTTGAGCCGGCGGAACGTCTGCTCGCACCGGGCGGGCAGCGGCGCGCCCTCGGCCGCGAGCAGGGTCAGGCCGTCGAGCGTCTCGATGGAGAGCGACTTCGGCAGGACGGTCGTGACGGCCGTCGTCTCGGTCGTCTGGGGGGAGTACGCCACCTCGAACGGGTGGGCGATCACCACCGTCCCGTCCGCCGTCGCCACGGTCAGGCTGAACCGGCTCGGGCCGTCCTCGCTCAAGTCGATGTTGTCGAACAGGAACCCCCCGTCGGGCCGGAGCTCGGTCGGGCCGAGCGACTCGCCGGTCGGGAGGTCGAGGGTCGCGCGGAGGGGGCCGTCGGTCCCCGTCACCCGCCCGGCCACGCTCACCCGGGGGACCGCGGACTGCTCGGGCGCGTCGAGTACGAGGCGGCAGGCCCCGGTCTCGACCAGCGGGGGGAGCGTGAGCCGCGCGGCGATCGCGGCCCCCGCGCCCACGCACAGGTCCGGCTCGAACAGCTTCGGCGTCAGCCGGGGGAACGCCGCCCGGACGCACTCCGCGACCCACGGCCCGCGCGTGGACCCGCCGACGAGCAGCACCTCGTCGACGTCCTCCGCCTCGACCTTCGCCTTGCCCAGGGCGCGGTGACAGGCCGCGACGGTGCGGTCGAGGAGCGGGCGGATCAGGCCGACGAACTCGGCCCGGCTGATCCGCTCGTTCACGGCCACGTCCTTCCCCTTGTCGTCCACGATCACGTTGCGGACGCGGAAGTCCACCGGCGTCGCGTCGTCCGGGGCCTTGGCCAGGGCGATCTTCACCCCCTCGGCGATCCGCAGGAGGCGCGACAGCCGCCCGCGGTCGGCGGGGTCGTCCTCGTCGAAGACGACGGTCCGCCCGCGGGCCGCGACCCGCTCGCGGAGCCAGTGGACGAGGGCGCGGTCGAAGTTGTAACCGCCCAGCAGCGGGTCGCCGTCGAACGACCGCATGGCGATCACGCCCTCGTTCCGCTCCAGGTAGGTGACGTCGAACGTCCCCCCGCCGAGGTCGTAGGTGAGCACCCGCAGCGGGTCGCGGGGGTCGGTGCGGACGTACGTGTACGCGGCCGCCAGGGGCTCCATGAGCATCTGCACGGGCAGGCCCATGTCGAACCCGGCGTCGATCGCCGCGAGGCGCGTCTCCTCGACCTGGTTGCGGTCGAAGTACGCCGGGTGCGTGACCACCGCCCGCCGCACGGGTCGGCCGAGCGCCCGCTCGGCGCACTCCTTCAGGTGGTGGAGGAAGCCGCGGGCCACCTCGCGGGCGGACACCGGACGGGCGGCCGTGGGGATCAGCTCCTGCGTGCCGATCTTCCGCTTCGAGAACGCGACCAGGGCGTGCCCCTCCTCGGCGCGCAGGACGGCGTCCGCGGCGAAGAGCGGCCGCCCCAGGTCGTCCGGGTCGAACATCATGACCGACGCGAACGTCGGTTCGCCGTACGGCGTCGGGATGACGGTCACGTCGCACTCGCCGAGGTAGAGCCCCGGCGGGTAGTCGGCGGCGAGCGCCACCTTCCCGTTGACCGCCAGCACGCTGAACGTGGTGCCCAGGTCGATGCCGATGTCCATGTGCGTGTTCCCGGAGTGGCCGTGGGGGTGAGGTCGAGCGCGGCGGGACGGCCGGCGTCCCGCCGCGCCGGCGTCACCCGGTGGCGACGAACTCGCCGAGTTCCTTGATCTGCTTCTCGATCTGCGGCCGCGGCCGGAGCGCGAGCTGGACCTGGGCACTACCCTGGTTGGACTCCAGGTTGTCGTCCACCTTGTTGATCGCGGCCTCGATCTGGTCCAGCCCGGCCTCGATCTTCTCCCTGCGGCCGCGGAAGATGCCCTGGTGCTTGTCGAACTTCGCCCGGTCCTTTTCGAGCTTCTCCCACTCCTGGGCGAGCGCCCGCCGCAGGCCGCTGACCTGGTGCAGGAAGTGGTCCTTGATGAGCGGCGTCGGCGGGGGCGGCGTCGGCGGGGGCGACGGGCCCCCACCCCCCTTGTTCGGGTCGACGAGCTTGTCGATGCGGTCCTCGAGCTGCCCGAGGCTCTCGTTCACCATCCCCCACTTCCTCTGGTTCTTGGTCGTCGCGGCCTGGTTGCCGTCGGCCTCGATCCGGTCGAGCATCTTGCCCAGCGGGGCGGCCTGGGGGTCGCCGCTCACGGACTGGAGCATGGTCCGGCAGCCGTCCACCTTGCGGCGGAACGTGCCCTGCGGCGGGGACATGTCGTCGGCCGGGGGGTTCACCAGCCGCTCGAGTTCCTTCACCGACCGGTTCACCTCCTGCGGGTCGGCCGTCTGCTTGTTGAGCATCTCGGCGGCCTGCTTCGACTTCTTCGCGCCGATCCCCTCGAGCCGCAGCCGCTGCTCGGGGTCGGGGGCGTTGTAAATGTCCTCCTGCCGCTTCGCCTCCAGCTCGACGTACTTGGCCTGGAGTTCCGCCAGGGAGGGCACCTTGAGCGGGGGGAAGACGATGTTCACCGGCTGCTCCTTCGCCACCGCCGTCCCGCCCCGCGACAGGACCTTCACGGTGCCGCGCATCGAGTTCTTGTCGGTGATCTCCACCGCGACGACGACCTTCGACCCCTCCCCCGCGTCGGGCGGGATGTTGTCCACCCGGACGACCCCGATTTCCTCCTCGGCCTGGTACACCGGCACCTCCAGGCTCGACTCGCCCCCGATCCGGCGGAGCGTCACCTCCACCTTCTTGGGCAGCTCGGCCCCCTCCTCGGCGAGCAACTTGAACCCCTCGGCGATCTTCAGGAACAGCGACTTCGGCAGGTTGGTGGAGATCGTCTCGGCCCCCCCGCCGTCCGGCGCGTAGGCCACGGTGATGGTCTTCCTCAGGGCGTTCAGCCCCTTCGCGTCGGTCACCTCGAGGGTGAACGTGGTCGGCTCGTCCTCGCGCAGCGGGACGTCCTCGAACGCGAACGTCCCGGTGTCGGTCGGCTTCGCCTCCATGATCCGTTCGGGCGTGTGGAGCAGGACGACCCGGCCGGTCAGGTCGAGGGCCGCGTTCTTCTCGCCCTGTAGCCGCCCGGAGATCGTGGCCCGCGGGAGGGTCGAGGTGGGCGGCGCGTCGATCACCACCTCGATCCCGGCGGCGGCGGCGATGGTGGGCAGGGTGGCGGCCCGGATCGCCGCCCCCGCGGCGACGCACAGGTCCGGGTTGAACACGCGGACCTTGCCCGGGTACTCCTGCTCGACGGCCTCCTGCACCCACTGCCCGTAGGTCGACCCGCCGACCAGCAGGACGAAGTCGAGCGCGGCCCGGTCGACGTCGGCCTTCGCCTCCGCCCGGCGGCAGCACGCGATCGTCTCGTCGAGGTAGTCCTTGATGAGGGCGGCGTACTCCTCGCGGGTGATGCGGTCCTGGAAGTTCACCTTCTTGCCGGCCGCGTCCACCAGCACGTCCAGCACCTTCACCGGGACGGGCACCTTCGGCGACCGCTGCTCGTGGAGCTTCAACTTGACCTGCTCGGCGATCTGCAGGAGCCGCGCCCGGCGGGCGCGGTCGTCCGCGTCGTCCTCGTCGTGCGGGATGGCGCGGCCCTGGGCCGCGAGCTTGTCCAGCACCCACTCGACCAGCCGGCGGTCGAAGTTGTACCCGCCGAGGAGGTGGTCGCCCTCGAACGCCTTGAGCCGCAGCACGCCCTGGTCCCGCGCCACCACGGTCACGTCGAACGTGCCGCCGCCGAGGTCGTAGGTGAGGACCAGGAGCGGGTCCTTCGGGTCCTCCTGGACGTACGCCAGGGACGCGGCCGCCGGCTCCATCATCATCTGCTCGGGCAGGTCCATGTCGAACCCGGCGTCGATCGCCGCGAGCCGCGTCTCCTCGACCTGGTTGCGGTCGAAGTACGCCGGGTGCGTGATGACGGCCCGGCGGACGGGCCGGCCGAGCGCCCGCTCGGCGCAGTCCTTGAGGTAGCGCAGGACGTGCTCGGCGACCTTCCGGGCGGTGTACGTCCGGTCGTGCATCGGCAGCAGCTTGTCGGTCCCGATCGACCGCTTGCTGAACATGATCGGGGCCTCGCCCTCCTCGGCCTTCTGCTTGGCCTCCGGGCCGACGAGGACCCTGTCCGGGTCGGTCGCGTCCGCCCAGAACACCGAGGGGACGGTGTGCTCGCCGAGCGGGGTCGGGAGGATGGTCACGTCGCACTCGGGGAGGTACATCCCCTCCGGCGACCCGGCCGCGAGCTCCGCCTTCCCCTTCACCGCGATCACGCTGAACGTGGTGCCGAGGTCGATTCCGATGTCCATGAGCGGTGTCCTTCGGGGTGGGGTCAGCAGTCGAAAACGATGTCGAGGGCGCGGTCGTCCGGGTGCCCCGGCCCGGGGAGGCCGAACTCGCCCCACGCCGGCCACTCGACCGCGGCCGGCTCCGGGGCGGGGACGTACGCGAACACCGCGAGCGGGTGCCGCAGCGGGACCGCCGGCCGCTCGTCCCCCAGGGCCGTCGCCGCCTGGAGCTTCTTGACCAGCTCCTTGATCTTCTTGTTCTCGCCGCCCGTCTGCGGGTGGACGAGGAGTAACTCCTCGGCCAGCGATTCCTTCTTCTGGAGGGCGGTGGCGGCCTCCGCGATGTCGTGCTCGTCGAGCCGGACGCCGTCGAGTTCGACCGTCGCCCCGCCTGCGAGATTCCGCTTCAGGTCTTTGGCGCTGTCGTCGATCTGCCGGAAGGTCGCGATCGCGCCGACCCGGAGCTTGCGGAAGTAGGTGTGAACGAACGGGTTCACGCCGGGCGTCCATTTCAGGGGCATCGCATTCCTCCGGTGGTGGGGGGCGGGCGGTCACACCCCGGCGTCCAGGATTCTCAGGTTCTCCGCCGCCTGGTCGTTGCTCGGGTCGAGGGCCACCGCCTCCTGGAGCATCAACCGGGCCAGCGTCAACGCCACCTCGCGGGCCGACGGGGAGGTGGCCGTGTTCACCTTCGTCACCGCGGCGGCGACCAGGGCCTGGGCCAGTTCCTCCTTCAACTTGGTCGACCCCCCCGGCGCGGCCGACGCGAATGTGGGGGCGCCGAACACGTCCGGGGCCCGGAACGGGAGGGGCGCGGCGCGGACGAACGCCCCGAGCGGACCCGCCGGCGGGGCCGGCCGCCGGCGCGACGCCTCGAGCGCCTGGCGGAGCAGGGACACGGCCTCGTCCAGCTTGCCGGCGTTGAACGCCCCCACGCCCTTCTGCTGGAGCTCCATCGCCTTCTCGCCGCCGTACTCCGCGACGAGCGCGGCCTGCCGGGCCTCGCCCTGGCGGGCCTGCTCGAGCTTCCCGACCAGCGACCGGAGCGCCTCCAGGTTCTTCCGCGTGTTCGCGTCCGTCGGGACGGCCGCCACCGCCTCCTCGAGCAGGGCGATCCCCGCCCGGACCGCCGTCTCCTTCCCGGCGAGCGGCACCTTGTCGCTGTCCATCGCCGCGTTCACCTGCTGGGCCGCCCACGACGCGAGGACGATGCGGAGTTCCTGCTGAAGGGCGGGCTTCCCGGCCGCGGGGCTGGCGGCGACGGCCTTCCGGGCGAGGTCGGCGGCGCGGGAGTAGTTGTTCCTCTTGTACTCGTCGGTGGCCTCGCGCCGCAGCCGCATCGCCGCGGGGCCGAACCGCACGAGGTCCGCCTCGAGCTCCGCGACCTGCGTCCCGAGCTGGGCGGCGGCCTCGCGGGCCCCGCCCTCCTCGGCGACCCGGGTGAACCGGTCGATGTCGCGGCGGGCGTCGCGGGCGTTGAGCAGCGCGACGTGGCACTGGCAGCGGTAGAACAGGACCATGGCCTCGTCCGGGGCCACGGCCGCGGCCGCGTCGAGCTCGACCAGGGCCTCGGCGTACTGGTCCTTCTCCAGGTACTCCTTGGCCTTGTCGATCCGCCCGCCGACCTCCCGCTGCCGCTGGGCGTCCTCGACCCGGGCGAGCATCGTGCGGAGGTCCTCCAGGTTCTTCTGGTACTCCTGCATGGCGTCCAAGTCGGTGCCGTCGTACTCGTCCGCCTGGATGCCGGCCTCGCACACCGCGCGGGCCGTGTCGAGCTCGCCCAGCAGCGCGTACGCCTCGGCCAGGAACCGGACGGCGCGGAGGGACAGGTCCCGCCGCGCCCGGACCTTGTCCGCGTACGCCTTGGCGTTGGTCGCCTTGGCGACCGCCCGCTCCCGCGCGAGCAGCCCCATCACCTCCCCGGCCCCCTTCACGCACCGGTGGTAGTCCTCCTCCTCGGCGGTCGCGGACCGGGCGCCCTGCTCGAACAACTCGGCCGCCGACTCGTAATTCGACCGGGCGCGGTGGACGTCGCCCATGACCCGGTACCACAGGCACAGCTTCTGCCGCGCGTCCCCGCGGTTGACCTCGTCCAGCCGGTCGACCAGCGGGCCGAGCCGGTCCAGGTACGGCCGCCAGGTGCCGGCCGCGCGCTTGAACCGGTCGAGGTGGGCGTTGCGGGCGTCGTGGTCCTCCTCCCCCAGCGCGTTGAACTCGCCGAACCACGACCGCGCGAGCCGGACCTGCAGGCGGAGCAGGTCGGCCAGGGCGAACGGGCTGTCCGGGTCGAGGTCCAGGTACTGGCTGATCCGGTCCGTCCCGATCTTGATCTTGTCCGGGTCCAGGGTGTCCGGGTTCCACACCTCCTCCGGGAGGCTCTGGACGAAGCGGTCGTACGCCGCCTTCCGGGCGCCGTCCTTGGCCTCCGCCGGGAAGGCCGAGCCCAGCGCCGCCTTGAGGTGGAACTTGGCCCGCGGGAACCGGTCCCGGAGCGTCTCGGGGTGGAGGGCGATGTCCAGGTGGATCAGGAGCAGTCGGACCGGGACGGCGTCGCGGAGCTTCTTCGCCGCCTCCTGCTTCACGCTCGGCTTATCGGTCTTGTACGCCCGCTCCGCGATCGCGTCCCAGAACGCGTCGGCGGACCACAGGGCGTGCCAGTGCCGCAGGGCGGCGTCCCAGTCGGCGTCGGCCGCGTCCGGGTCCTTCGACTCCAGGTCGATCGCACGGGCGTGGTGCATGATGGCCAGGTGGTGCCGCGCCTCCAGGTCGTTCGGGGCGCGCCGGTGGACGTCGGCCCAGATCTTGAAGGCGTCCGCGTGGTACGGGGTCTTGACGAACCCGACCGCATCGACCTTCAGCGCCCGGAGCCCGAGGCGGTTCGGGTTCTGGGCGGTGTCGAGTTCACTGGAGAGGGCCTTCAGCAGGTCGTCGACCTCGCGGGCCTGTTTGAGCCGGGCGGGGGTCAGGGCGTTCGCGGGCATCGTGCGGACTCCGAACACGCGCCGGGGCGGGCCTCGTCGCGGCCGGCCCGGGCGACAGGGGGACGGACTCACCGCCGCTTCTTCGCGCGCAGGTCGCGCTCCTGGTCTCGGACCCGGTGGGCGAGGGCGGCCTTCCCCATCGCCTCCAGAACCTCGGCGAGGACGGCCAGGATGTCCGGGTCGTCGGGGGCGAGGGCCTGGGCGTCGGTGCAGCACTGGCGGGCCGCGTCGGCCCGCTTCAGGGCGACGAGCGCGCGGGCTTGGGCGAGCCGGGCGGGGACGGACTTCGGGTCCTTCCGGGCCGCGCCCTCGGCGGCCGCGAGTGACTCCGGGAACTGCCCGCCCTGGAGCAGCGCCGCGGCGTCGGCCACCAGTGCCGCGGCCGTCTTCTGGGGCAGCGCGGGGGCCGCCGTCGGGGGGGGCGGGGGCGCGGCGCGGACCGGCGTGGCCCCGGCGACCGCCCCGCCCGCGCGGTACGCGTTCAGGTCGTCGAGGAGCAGCCGGGCGTTCGGGTAGCGGTCCGCCTCCCAGTACGCGAGGCAGCGGTTGAGCACGGCTTCGAGCTGCGGGTGCGACCGGAGTTCGGCGTTCGACTCGGACGCGGGGGCGATGCGGGGCGAGTCGTCGTCGGGGTCGGCCTTGCGGACCGGCCACTTCCGCGCGGCCTGCTGCGCGCGGACGTACGCGGCGTCGTCACCGGCGGCGGTCCCCTCCAGCCCGACGCCGTCGAACGGGTGTCGGCCGGTGAGCATCTCGTACCAGATTAGCCCGACGGCGTACACGTCCGCCGGGGTGCCGGCCGTGTGCCCGGCGAGGTTCTCCGGGGCCTGGTACGCGACGGCCCCGCCGAACGACCCGAGGGGCACGTGCGCGGCCAGCCCGAAGTCGGTGAGGATGAGGGTGCGGTCGTCCTCGCCCTGGAGGACGTTGTCCGGCTTCAGGTCGCCGTGGACGACCGGCACCTCGCGGGTGTGCATCCAGGCCAGGGGGATGAGCAGTTCGCCGAGCAACTCCAGGGACGTGGCGACCGGCATCCGGGCGTGCCGCCAGCGGTTCACGCTGGCCTCGAGCGTCTTCTTGCCGGGGACCAGCTTCATGGACATGAACGCCTGGGGCGCGGGCGACTTCAGCAGCCCGATGTCGTACACCTGGATCATCCGCCGCCCCACCTCGGGGTCGGGGGACTGCTCCTGGAGGCCGATGAGGGTGATCGCGTCGCTGAACACCTCGCGCACGCTGGCGGGGCTGACGCGGTCGGCCGCGAACAGCTTCAGGGCGACCGTGCGCAGCGGCTTGCCGAACACCAGTTGCTTCGCCCGGTAGACCGCGCCGAAGCTCCCGGCCCCGAGCAGGTCCTCGACCTCGAAGCGGTCGTCGAGGACGGTGCCGGGCGGCAGCGTGGGTCGTTTCGGCTTGTGGAGCAGGGCCACGGGGAACTCTCGCGGGACCGGGGTGGTGTGCAACGCCGCAAGCGGCGGGTCGATCCCCTCACCCCGACCCGAGGTTCAGTTTCGGGGCGGCGAACGTGCGGGTGTCGAAGGCGGCGTGCTGGGGTGCCGCGCCGGGCCGGGCCGCGCCCTTGGCGAAGAGCTTGACGGTCAACCCGACCATGCACGCCTCCCAGTCGGTCGCCACGCCCGCGCCGCCCTCGGGCGCGTCGGCGGTGAGCTTGTCGATGGCCGGGGTGACGACGCACTCGTTCACGGCCCGCGGCGCGCCCCGCGCGCCCTCGTCCATGCTCCGCTCGAACGCCTTCTCCGCGAGGTGGTCGCGGACGTCGTCCGGCACGTCGATGGTGACGCCCTTCAGCTCGACGAACTTCTTCAACTCCCGCTCCAGGACGCCGTCCACGATCTTCCGGCAGACGGCCCTGGTGAACGGGAGGAACGAGATCCGCTCGTCCACGCGGCCGAGGAACTCGGGGCGGAACCCGCCCTTCTGCAGGTCCTGCATCGCGGCGTCGAACATCGGGCCGGTCAGGTCGGCGGGGTTGTCGCGGGCCCCGGGGTTCGTCTTCACGTGGTCGCGGAGCCACGCCTGCCCGGCGTTCGTGGTCATCACGATGATGCACTTGCGGCCGTCGCGGACCGGGCCGGCGGGGTCGGAGATGACGCCCTCGTCGGCGAACCGCAGGAGCACGTCGAACACCTGGGAGTCGGCCTTCTCGATCTCGTCGAACAGGACCACGCACTCGGGCTTGTCGCGGAGGCCGTTCGTCAGCTTCCCCTCGCCGTACCCGACGTACCCGGGCGGCGCGCCGATGAACCCGCTCATCGACTCCTTCGTCTTGAACTGGCCCATCTCCAGGAACAGCATCTGGTCCTCGTCGCCGAACACGTACCGGGCCAGTTCCTTCGCCAGCTGCGTCTTCCCGGTCCCGGTCGGGCCGAGGAACAGGAGGACGGCGGCCGGGCGGCCGTCGCGCGGGAGGCCGAACCGCAGCCGCTTCACCCACGGGATCACGCGGTCGATCGCGGCCTCCTGCCCGCACACCCGCGCCTTCACCCGCTTCTCGATCTCCGGGATGGGGATCTTCTGCTCGCCCTTGTCGTCCTCCTCCTCCGGCTCGGCGTACTCGACGTACTCCTTCACCGCGGTGAGGTCAACCGGCTTGGACTGGGCGAACAGGCGGACCAGCTCGGTCGGCTGCCTGGCGAGGAAGGCGCGGGTCACGTCGTGTTCGCGGACGCCGAGCTTGTCGCGCTCGGCGGCCAGCGGCACGGCCGCGAGGAGCACGTCCTCCACCGCCTTGAAGACGGTGTCGCGGGTCAGTTGGAAGTCGGGGGCGCGCTTCTTCCCCGGCCGGGCGAGTTCCCGCGTGAGGACCGAGTGCAGGTCCTTCTTGACGTCGACCCCGCGGGCGGCCAGGGCGAGCGACAGCACCCCGGTGTCGGTGCCGAGGAGGGTGTAGAGCAGGTGCTTGGACGTGACCTTCGTGGCCCCCAGGCTGGCCGCGTCCTCGGCGAGGCGGCGGAGGAACCGCTTCCCCGTGCCCGAGAACAGGGCCACCTTCAGCGCCCCGCTCGGGAGCCACAGCTCGACCGCCTTCGCCGGCGGGAGCTTCCCCCGCAGCATCGCCTCGAACGCCTTCAGCCGGGCCTCCGTCGCCCACACGCCGAGCAGCCGGGCCAGCTGTTCGCCGCGGGCCGCCTCGAGCACGGCCAGGGTCAGCACCGCGTCCGTGACCTTGCGGGACTCGGTCTCGGCGGCGAGCCGCCCGGCGGCGGCGAGCATGGCGACCACGCCGGGGGAGACGGTCTTCGCGGTCAGGTCCAGGGGCGACGGGCCTTTCGGCTCGGCGTCGTCGTCCGTCGAGCTTTCGATCAGCTCGACGAACTTCGCCGGGGACTGCCCGAGGGCGTCCAGCAGGGCCTTGCGGAGTTCGGTCCCCGGCGTTTCGGCCAGGCAGTACACCCAGTCGCGGAGTTGCACCTGGGCATGCTTGTGCTTCATCGCCTGCGCGACGACGTTCGCGCCCGCCTCCCCCTTCGCGTCCCCCAGGACGCGGGCGAGCGGCAGGTCGAAGGCGGCAAGGTCCAACTCGGTGTCGGTCAGCATGGTCGATCTCCCGCGGGGTCTCACCCGTCGACGAGGACTTCGAGCGTGGCCCGCGCTTGTTTGGCCTTCTGAACCGCGTTGCGGATGTCGTCGGCGGCGGCCGCCGCCGCCGTGCTCGCGGCGTAGGCCAGCCCGATCAGCAGGCGGACGTGGGGGTCCGCGAGGTCGGCGACGCACTCCGGCAGATCGCCCTCCAGCAGGGCCTTCCAGTTCTTCCGGCGGAACCACACCGTTCCGACCGCGTGCCACAGTCCGGCCGGATCGACCGCCAAGTCCGCCGAATCCGGGTCCAGGGCGGCGTAGGCCGCCAGTAGGTCGTCGTCCTTGCCGAGCGCGGCCGCGACGACCGCCCGCAGCGCCTCGCGCTCCGGCCCGGACCACGGGGAGCCGTCGGCTGGCAGGAGTGCGTCCACCTCCGCGGCGGCGCGTCCTCGCTCCTTCGCGTCGGCCGACCACAGGTCGGGCAGCGCGGCGAACGGCCACGGGGCCAGGGGCCGCCACGCGGTCGCATCGACGGGCGTGTCGGCCGGGGCACCCGCGAGCCTCGCCGCCTCACCGATCAAGACGCGCCACCGGCGAAAGATTTCAGGGCCGTCCGCGAGCCCGGCGAAGTCGGTGGCGAGGGTGGTCAACTCCGCGCGCCGCGCCGGCCAATCCCAGGCCCGTCGGGCTGCGTCCCAGGCGGCGAGGATGAGCCGCGACCGCCGGTGCCCCTCGGTCCCGCCGAACGGGGCACACTGCTCCAGCGCCGACTGGGCCGTAACGGGTTCACCCCATTCGAGAATCCGGTGGGCCAGCACCTGAATCCAGGGGCGGCGTCGTTCGGGGTCGGGCACGAGGTCGAGGGCTTGCGATTCGAGCCCCGGTCGGGCCGACGACGGGGCCGTGAGAAACCGGAAGAGAAGCTCGAATGGGGTGGCCCACTCGACCTCGCGGGCGGCGCCGGCGAGCAGCCTGCCGACTTCGTCGCGGGGCGGGAGCCCGGCCTCGTAGTCCGCCCGGAGCAGCCCGCGGGCCAGCCGCGCGGCGGCGATCGCGTCGGATGGGGCCGCGGCGAGCGCCTGGCGGTGCGAAACCTCCGCCGCCGCCGCGTCCCCGTGCCGCTCCTCGACCGCCGCGAGGAGCCGCACCGCGGCGCGGTGGTAACTCGACCCGGCGGGAACCCGGGCGAGCCACTCGCGGGCCGGGGGGAGTTCGCCCCGCCGCTCGTGGAGCAGCGCGGTCGCGTAGGCCACGCCGGCGGACCGGGGTGACGCGCCGGCCAGGAGCCGGCCGGCCGCGTCGAGGTCGCCTTCCCCGATGGCGAGGAGCGCGGCCTGCCCCGCGGCGTCGGCCGCCTTCGGCCCGTCGGACAGCCCGGCGAGCTCGGCCTTCGCCCGCTCCGGGTCGTGGCGGGCGAGCGCGGCGGCCCGCCAGTACCGGACCGCGGGCAGCCACACGCCCGCCTGCAACGGGGACGGGCCGACGCCCCGTTCCAGCTCGTCCAGCTCTCGTTCCGCGTCGCGGGCCCGCCCCGCGGCGAGCGCGCGGCGGGCGGCGGCGAGTGGCGCGGCGAACGACTCGTCGCGGGCCGCGAGCGGCGCGAACCCCGGCCCGAGCCGCGCCGCCCACCCCGCGGCCGGGGGTGGGACCTCGGCGCCCGGGTCGTAGAGCGACTGCCACAGCCCGACCGCCGCCGCGACTTCGGGGAGGTCGGACGCCAGTCGCTCCCGCACGCCCTCGTTTCCGGCGGACGCGACCAGGGCCAGCCGCGCGTGCGCCCACCTCAGCCACGCCGGGGCGGCCGCGCCCGGCCGCCACGCCGCCGGGTCGGAGCGCGCGGCCCGCAACCCCGCCGCGACCTCCGCCAGTGCGGGCACGGCCGCGCCCCACGGCCCGTCACGGAGGGAGTCGATCGCGGCCGCATCGGCGGCGGGATCGCCCCGGGTGACGCCCGTCCGCAGCCAGGCGACCGCACGTTCGGCCGCCGGGAACGGGCCGCCGGAGTCGTCGGGCGGGGGGTCGGACGTGCCCGCGAGGATTCGCCCCGCGGCCGACCAGTTCGCCGCGTCCGGGTAGGAGCGGACCGCCGGGTCGTCGAGGGAGCGGAGGGCGTTCACGGTGTCGCCGCCGAGGCGGACGGCCTCCACCGCGAGCGTGAACGCGGCCCACGACTGCGGGCCGAACGCCCGCTCCGCGGCGCGGCACCTCCCCGCGCGGCGGGTCAGATCGTCCGGCGGCCAGTCGAGCGACGCGGTGAGCACGGGGGCCGCCAGGGCCGCAGCCTGCGCCTGCTCCGGGGGGTCGAGGAACTCGGGGTGCTGCTCCGCCGCGTCGAGCAGGGCCTCGACGTTCGCCGCGGTGGGGTCGGCGGCGACGTCGGCCATGCGGCGGAGCCGCGCCCACTCCCCGGCGGCCGGGAGGCCGGGGGCTTGCAGGTCGGTCCGCACGTCCGCGCCGGGCGTGCGCAGCCGCGCGCGGGCGAGCCAGTACGCCGCGGCGGCGTACCCCGGGTTCGCGTCCCGGGCGGCCCGCGCGCGGGCCTCCATCGCGGCCCAGTCGCCGGCCCACTCCGCGGCGCGGGCCGCGACGAGGTGCGCGTCGGCCGTCATCAGCGGGTCGAATTCCAGGGCGTCGGCGGGCACCCGGCTCGCCCAGGCCGCCGCGGTGGCCGGCGACGTGAACCGCGGGGGACAGTTGCCCAGGGCGATCGCCGCCCGCACCTCCGGGCGTTGCCGGACCGCCGGGCCGGCGGCCGCGGCCACCTCCGCGCAAGCCGCCGGCGACACCTTCTGGTACAACCCCGCGAGAATCTGGCCGACGGCCTTCGAGAGGGCCGGCGACTTCTCCAGGCCCGAATCGACGAGCGGGTCGGAGAGGAACGCGCCGGCCTGGGCGCGGAGCGCCTCGCGGTCGTCCGACTCCAGCAACTGGCGGAGCCACTCCCAGCGGGCGGCGATCCGCTCGACCCAGGTTCCGCAGCGGCTGTCGAGTTCGGCCAGGGCCCGGCCGGCGCTCGAGGGTGCGAGGTCGCCGGGCTGGGGCTTCATGCCGGCCATCCGCGCCAGCCACCCGAGGGACCGGGCGAGCGGGAGTTCGGCCACGGCGGGCGCGGCCAGCCGCGTCGCCGCGGCCGGGTAGTCCCGGTCCGCGCGGATCTCGGCGTCCGCGATCGCGAGTTCGACCCACGGCACCGGGCCGACCAGTTCGCGGAGCTGGCGGGCCACGTCGCCCCTCGCCTTGGCGTCCGCCGGCGGCAGCTTCGGGTCGAACCCGACCGCCGGCTGGAGGAGCCGCAGGGCCAGGGCGCGCTCGCAGTCGTCGGGCCGCCCGGGGGTGCCGGCGAGGGCGGGGAGCGCGGCGCGGGCGGCGGCCAGGTCCGGGGTCTTGTAGAGGAGGGTGAGGAGCTTCAGCCGCTGCCACTCGGGGGTCTTCCCGAACGGCACCCGCTGCAGCGCCGCGGGAATGGCGGTGGGGGGCAGGTACAGCCGGGTGCGGGCCGCCCAGTACTGCGCCCGGGGGTCGTCCGGCTGCGCCTCGAGGGCCAGCCGGGCGGCCTCCGCCGCGGCCGGGCCGTCGCCCCCGTGTTCCGCGGCGCGGGCCGTCTGCACGAACTGGTCGGCCCGCAACCGCGGGGAGAACCCCAGGTCGAGCGCCCACAGCCGCCCGGCCCACTTGAGAGCCTCGTCCGGCGTGTCGAACGAGTCCGGGCAGTGGCACAGGGTCCGCACGGCTTGCAGCGGCGGGGCGGCGAGGAGGCTGGGGTGGGCGGCCTCGACCAGCCCCGCGCACGCCGCCCGGTCGGTCAGGGTGTACGCGGTCGCCAGAACCTCGCGGAGGTCGGCCTCTGCGTCCGGCCAGCGCACGAGCGGGTCCGCGAGGAGCGCCCCGGCCTGCGTCACGTAGGCGGCCGGGTCGGGGCGGTCGCGGAGCCGCGCGAGCAACTCCCGCCGGAGCGGCACGCGCTCGTCGCGGTCCGGGAACGACCCGTCGAGCGCGGCGAGCAGGCGGGCCGCCTCGCGCGGGTTGTCCACGTCGAGCGCCACGCTCGCCAGGACGAGCAGCCCGTCGGAGACCGCGGGGGCGAGCGACGCGTCCGCGCCGCCCGCCGAAAGCCCGATCAACTCGTCGCCGAAGGCGGCC